>RFHL01000219.1 GCA_003696875.1 Bacteroidota bacterium
GCACGAGCCGCTGCTCCTCCCGGGTCATGCCAAAGAGTCGCTGCCGCACGGACAGCGGCAGGCTGGGTGCGGCCTCGTTCATCGGCACGCGCGGGAGCGCGTGTAGCTGTAACTGATGCGTCTCCAGCCATTTCCCGTATGGCTGCTGCCGGGCAATTCCATCTTTCAGCTCCTCATCCGAGATGATGCGGCCGGCTTCCAGATCCGCCACAAAGATGCGGCCGGGCTGCAGACGGCCCCGCTCGCGCACCTCGTGGGCGCGCAGGGGCAGGGCACCCGCTTCGGAGGCCATGACGAGACGATCATCCTCCGTCACGGCATAGCGGCTGGGCCGCAAGCCATTGCGGTCTAGGGTAGCCCCAACGATACGGCCATCGGTGAAGCAGACGGAGGCAGGCCCGTCCCAAGGCTCCATCAGGGTAGCATGGTAGGCGTAGAAGGCCCGCCGGGCCGGGTCCATAGCAGGATTGTTCTCCCAGGCCTCAGGGATGAGCATCATCATGACGTGGGGCAGGCTGCGCCCGCTCATGACGAGCAGCTCTACGATGCTGTCGAGGTTGTGAGAGTCGGAGTAGCGGTTGTCACAGATAGGCATGAGCCAGTCCAGCTCCTGCTTGCTGAAATGCTTTGACTCCATCAAGCTCTCCTTGGCGCGCATCCAGTTGACATTGCCACGGATGGTATTGATCTCCCCGTTGTGGGCGATGTAGCGAAAGGGCTGGGCGAGGCGCCAGCGGGGGAAGGTATTGGTGGAGAAGCGGCTGTGCACGAGGGCGAGGGCCGAGTGCAGGCGCGGGTCTTCGAGATCCGGGAAATAGCGGCGCACCTGCTCGGTGCGCAGTTGGCCTTTGTAAACGATGGTGCGGCTGGAGAAGGAGGTGAAGTAAAAATCATCTCCCACCTCGGGCATTACCCGCTCAATATGGTGGGCAAAGGCCTTGCGCAGGATAAAAAGCCTGCGCTCCAGTTGCTCGCTGGGCAGCGCTTCCTGCGGGCGCACAAAGACCTGCATCTGGAACGGGGCCGACTCGCGGGCGTCCTTGCCCAATTCCGCCTTTTGCAGATCTACCGGCAGGGTCCGGTACCCCAGGCATTGCAGGCCGAGCCGCTCGATCCATAGGGCGAGCTCATCCTGTATCTGGGCCCGGCGACGGTCATCCTGGGGAAAAAAGCCCATGCCCACACCGTAGGTGCCCGGCTCGGGCAGGTCCAGTCCCAGTGGGGCGCAGACCTCCCGAAAATACCCATCTGGTATCTGGATCAATATGCCGGCCCCATCTCCCGTATTGGGATCGCAGCCTACTGCCCCCCGGTGCTCCATATTCTCGAGCATGGTCAGGGCGTCCTTGACGATGGCGTGAGAGGCTATTCCTTTCAAATGGGCGACAAAGCCGATGCCACAGGCATCGTGCTCCAACTCGGGGGTATAGAGGCTGCGGGATTGGCAGGGGTCTTGGTCGCCGGAAGGGTTCATAGGAAGAAGGTTAAGCATTGGGAAAAGAGAGCGGAAGTCCACCTTGGGGCATCTGCCGCCTACTGAGGCCTGGGGCAAAGCAGGTCGAAAAAGGGCCTGGAACTCCAGACGCCCACGATCTCCCCCCAAGACCACATCCCGGCCACGTTGGCCGGCGGGGTAACATTTTGTTCTAGATTTACAGCAAAGCAATTTAGAAAAATATGCCTGTATTTACAAATGATTCAAAAAATTACCCCCAAATCTTTTTCATTTTCCTTACTGAGTTCGCGATTTTTTTCAAAATATATTTATTACCTAATCCCAAACGGGATCGCCCCTGGCTGGCGGAGGCCGGCAAAAGACTGGCTTTTCTCACGGCATATCAGTAGATTCATCATTCGGCTTTTTTCCAATCCTCCCCATAACAGAAAAGCATGATCCTGTTGAATGCCGTGCTGGGCTTGTTGTGCGCCCTCCTTACGCTGGGCGTCATGCTACAGGTAGGCATGCTCGCCAACCTCTTTGTGATCAGGGAGCAACCCGAAACTGGTGAAGCCACGGCCCTGCAACAAGATCCCGCCGGCGTGGCAGAAAGCGTTCAGCGGGAAGACGGCACCCGGATTCAGACCTGGCATCGCGGCTCGGGTCGCCCAGTCCTGCTCCTGCATGATCTGGGGTTGTCTGCTGCCGCCATGGGACCGCTATGGGAAGTACTCGCGGCGCAGGGCTACCGCCTGATCGCGATGGACCTGCGGGCTCATGGCCAATCGACCGGCCATCAGCTCGACCTAGACACCCTCACCGCCGACCTTGCGGCGGTAGTGCGGCATTATGACCTGCAGGATGCCCTCATTGTAGGCCACTCCCTGGGGGCCCTGATCGCCATGCGCTACCTGATCCAGGTGCCGGAGGCCCAAAGCCGGATTGCCGGGCTGCTGTCCGTCGCCGGCTTTGCCGGCGGGCAGCTGCGGGGCCTGCCAGGCCACAGCTGGGAACGCAAGCTGCTACAGTGGGGCATCCTGTCCCGCCTGCTGCGGCACCGCCTCTATGCCTGGAGCTATGCCACCCCCCTCTTTGGTCATCGGATCAACGCCATCTGGGTACGTGCCTACCTGGAACTGCTGCTGTCCCGGCCGCTGCGTCGCCTACACCCGCTCCTGCACGAGCTGGCCCGAACCGACATGTATCCCGAGCTGTCTCGCATCAAAACCCCGGTAGTCGTCACCTGCTCGCGACAAGACCAGCGCACCCGCCCGCTCCATGCCGTGCGGCTGGCCCGGTACCTGCCCAACAGCCAACTGCATTGGATTGATGACGGCTCTGGTAATATGCTCGTCTGGGAGTGTCCTCAGCGTCTGGCCAATCTGGTCCGGAGCCTGGACCGGGAGCGCGAGGAGGCCCTTTCCGCCTAGAAACGATCGGGATTCCCGGATTCGGGCTGATATCGCCCACTATGGCTTGGCTACCCCAAGCTACCGACGCAGCAATCTGGCTTCTCTCTGTTGAGCGTAGCGAAATCCCGCGAAGTGGGAACTTCGCTCTTCTGACAGCGCTGCGATCTGACTTCTTCTACTTATCCAGCATAGCCTGGCAGACGTCCTCCCGGGCAAAGCCGTCCACCTCGTACTGGACCGTAAAGCTCAGGCTGAGCTGCCCACCTCCGACGAGGGCGCCTTCCCCCCTAAACGTGTAAACGATCCCCCCGCAATCTACCGATTGCTCGGGGAGGGAGAGCTGCTGCCCGCTCAGGCTACCGGTGAGCCGTAGCTCACCGGCGGGGCAGGCATAGTCGCCCAGACGGTAGAGATACACTTCGCGCGAGTCGCTGCTGACCTGCTCAATGGCCACGGTATGATTGGGCGAAGTCGAAAAACAGCCGCCATAGGCGACCTGATAGGTCCCGAGGTACTGCGAATAGTCAAACAGCTCGCAATGGTCACCGGAGAAGCCCTCCGGGCATTCGCAAGAACCCTCCATGCAGGTACCCCCATTCTCGCAGGCGACCTCCGCACAGGGGTCGGGTTTGCAGCCCAAAAATGTGATCAGCAGGAGAAAAATGATTGAAACGGGACGCATGGTCAGGGACTTAATCCGGTAGAAAAAAAGGAGTGGAACTCAAAGATAAGGGTTAGCCGCCATACTGCAGGGGGTAAAAAGCGGTGCTTCCCTCCAAAGAAGCAGCAGGTCTCCCGCTTTTTACGTTCCCATGTGTAATTTTGCCTGCTCAAAGCAGGCATCACGGGTTTTTCTTCCTTAAAAAAACGGGCTTCGCCCTTCTCTCCACGGCTGCTACGCCCCGAAACACGCATGGTTTCGGGCTCTTTTCCTTTCGTTTCCAAATTAACGTTTCATGCAAAAATCCTTTACCACCCTCCTCTCCCTGCTTATCCTGGGGCTTTCTTCTCCCCTGCTCGCCCAGCCGGCGATTCTCCTTGTCGATGACACCGACGATGGCTTTGGCCATGTGACGGACCTGCAGGAAGCCATCGATTCCGCTGGCTACACCTACACCGTGTTCAATGCGGTCGACAGCAGCCGCAGCCCCAGCGACCTCGAGATTGGAGGCCTACGACCTCGTGATCTGGCAGACATCCACAACAAGAAAAAGGAGCGTGGAAACGCCCCCTCGAGATGGAGGCCTACGACCTCGTGATCTGGCAGACCGGGGCGGACGGGAATGATCTCTGGCTGTGGAATGGGCGGGACGAAGACAACGGCAACCTCAAGGCCTATCTCAATGGCGGCGGCAGGCTGTGGCTGATCGGGACCGACCTGCTGTATGATCGGTATGATGGGGCCCGGACACCTTCACCACCGGAGACTTTGTCTATGATTATCTGGGCGTAAGCAGCTACGACTTCCAGACCTTTGTTGACGATGGCGGTCTCGGCATTCTGTTAGCCTACCCGGATACGGCCCAGCCCATCACGGGCCTGGATACCCTGACCTGGATTTTCTCTACGCTCTGGTACGTGGATGGCGTGAGCCTGCGCCCCGAGGCTGTGCCGATCATGCGTATGGGCGACAGCAACTATGCCTACGCCGACAGCATCTGTGGGCTTTGGTACGATAGCGACAGCTTTCAGGTGTTGACCTTCTTCTTTAACCTGTCTCAGGCCGCCAACTTCGAGCAGCGCACCACCACGGCCGGGGCCGTGCTGGACTTTTTCTTCCAGGGCGACACCGCCACCACCCGGGTAGACCCGGCCCTGGCCCGCTCGCTGGCCTTCCGCGCCTTCCCCAATCCTGTACAGGATGCCCTGACGCTCAGCTTCTCGCTGGACCAGAGCCGAACCGTTGCGGCCAGCTTATGGACCCTGCAGGGTCAAGAAGTGGCGGTGCTTCAGGCGCCGACCACCCTGGCAGCCGGCCCCCAGCAGCTGAGCTGGCCACGCCCAGCCGGCCTGGCCGCCGGCACCTACCTGCTGCGCCTCTCGGTGGATGGGCAGTCGGTGGCCCGCCCGCTGCAGGTGCAGCCCTAGCAGAGTCAACACCTTCACGCAACGCGCTCCCCGCTCAAAACCGGGGGGCGCGTTGTGTTTTATCGTTCCCACCAGCGGCGACGCTTTTCCTCATCCCCATCCGGATCAGGCTCCGCGGCGACATTGACGACGACATTGTAGATCTGCCCGTGATCGCCATCCATCATCATAAAGGCGAGGATATCGGGGTTGAGCCAGTGGGCATAGGCTTTGAGAAAATACTGGTTGCGGCGCTGCCCCTCATAGATCTGCAGGGCAGGACTGACGACGGCGGTTTCCAGATCGACGGTGCGGTAGAAAAAGCGTTCCGGCCCGTTACGCTTTTCTCCGGAAGGCTCCCGGGTAATGAGTTGTAGCCGCTTGCGGGCGCGATCCACCTGGAGGAAGTAGGGGGCGTGGGTATACCCCAGGGGGCCCTCGGCATCCTGCTCAGTGGGGACGATAAGGGCCTGCCGGATCCGGCCTTCCGGATCA
>RFHL01000220.1 GCA_003696875.1 Bacteroidota bacterium
GGGGTTGAGCATGGGCCTCGGCCGGGTCGAGGCCCATGCTCATATTCGAATATAGGGCTTTATTCGGTCTCCAAAATGAATGCTGAGTTGATTAGACGAATTCCAAGTTGTGAATGGGGTTGAGCCATTTTTCAGAGATCTTAAGTGGAAGCAGATACACCTGCTTTCAAAGTAAAATCCATTTTATCCCAAACCCACTGCAGGCTGTTGGATGGGAGGGTTTTATCTTCGCCAGGAAAATCCTCATCTTTGCTGGCCATTTGCAGCCTCCCCTCTATGCGCATCCTATTTGTATTACCCTTTTTCTTGATCCTTACCTGCGTGCAGGCGCAGGATCGCGCCTTTTCCACTACCCTTCAGGCCGGTCTCGCCAACCCCTTACTCGACAATGGAATCGGCTTCCACGTTGGAGTCAATCCTACCTATGCCCTGGAACCGGTCTTTTCCCTGGAAGGGCAGCTATCCTATGCCTACACCCGGGTAAACTCAAGTTTCATTTCCGGCGATCAGGGGCACGCTCATGCCCTAAACGCCCTCGCAGGCGGCCGCCTGTATATCGCTCCGGCCCATAGCCAACTGCGGCCATACCTCAGTTTGTTGTTGGGCGTATACCGGGGACAGGAAACGATAAACGGTGTTCAGGAAACGGCGACCTGGGGACTAGGCTTCTCTGGAGGAGCCTACTTTCAATGGCGAAGGATGGTGGCCGGCCTCTCCTTTGATACACCCCAAAATATCATCCTGAAGGTGGGATACACCCAGTAGACCAGGCTGTCACTCTCCCTGTCCTGCTTGCACCCCCGCTGATTATTTTTTTTCTTGCCCGGGTCGTTCAAGGAAGAAAAAGTACCTGTTGCCAAACCAGGCCCTCCTATCCCCAGCCTCCCAACCCCTGTGTTTCTATGGCCATCTCCCGCAAAGGTTTTTCCAGCCGACTGGGCTTTGTCGCGGCCGCCGCCGGCTCAGCCGTCGGCCTCGGCAACATCTGGAAATTCCCTTACGAAACCGCCCAGAATGGCGGTGGCGCTTTCCTCCTCCTGTACCTCATTTGCGTCGTTCTCATCGGCTTTCCGGTGATGATGGGCGAAATATCCCTCGGGCGGGCCACCCAGACCAATCCCGTCGGCGCCTATCGAAAGGCCGCTGGTCCCAAATGGTCATGGGTCGGTCTGATCGGGGTGATCGGCGGGATGATGATCCTCTCCTTTTACAATGTCGTGGCCGGCTGGGCCTTTGGATATTTTATTGAGATCAGCTTTGGCTCGCTGCTTAGCGAGCCGGATCACGGGGCCTTCTTTGGGGCCTACGTCGCCAACATCACCGACAACCTGATCTTTTCCATGGTCTTTATGGTCCTGACCGCCGTGGTCGTGCTACGCGGCATCCAAGGAGGGATTGAGTCCGCCTCCAAACTGCTGATGCCACTGCTCTTCCTGATCCTGATTGGGCTCATCATCTATGCTCTGACCCTGCCCAATGCCATGGCTGGCATCAGCTACTACCTGCTACCAGATTTCAGCAAAATCCAGCTATCGACCATCAATTCGGCCATGGGGCAGGCCTTTTTCTCCCTCTCCCTGGGGATGGGAGCGCTGATCACCTATGGCTCTTATATCCCCAAGGATGACAATGTGACGGCCTCGGCCTCCATCGTCACCCTGGCCGACACGGCCGTGGCCTTCCTGGCTGGCCTGCTGATGTTGCCGCTGGTCTTTTCCTCGGGCGAGCCGCCCGAGGCAAGTGGTCCCGGTCTGGTATTTACCATCCTGCCGGGCATTTTCCACGCTATGGGCCCCTTGGTAGGGCGCATTGTGGGGGGGGCCTTCTTCTTGCTGCTCTCGGTAGCAGCCCTTACCTCCACCATCTCGCTGCTGGAGGTACCCGTCTCCTATCTGGTTGATGACCGGAAAGTCGGCCGTAAGCCTGCGGTCATTGGTATCGCCTCCATCATTTTCATCATCGGGCTGCCTTCCATGCTGTCCTTCGGAGCCGTAGACTGGCTCTCGGACATCACTTATGGCGGAGCCAGTCATTCCTTCCTCGACCTGATCAATGATGTGTTCTCCGAGGTAGGCCTTCCCCTCGGCGGGCTCATTATGAGCCTGCTCATCGTCCACCGCTGGGGGACCAATCGTATGCGCGAAGAGCTGACCAATGGCAATCCCGCCTATCCGGGATCAAGGGTGGAACGCTTTGTCCGCTTTACCCTCACCTACATCTCCCCGGTGCTACTGGGCTTCATTTTCATCTCCAATCTGATGGAGAAATTCTTCGGGATTTCCGTCTTTTGAGGCATCCCCTTCACCCTGAATGGCCCTCCTGCCCATGACCTATCGCCTGCTGCTGCTTATCGGGATTATCTTGGCGCTCAACCTCTTGGCTGATACCTTCTTTGCGCGGATAGACCTGACCGCCAACAAGCAGTATTCGCTCTCGGAATACACCAAGGAAACCATGGACTCGCTGCCGCAGCCGCTGCTGATCACGGTCTATCTGGAAGGCGATTTCCCCCCCAATGTGCGGGAATACCAGGAGGCGGTGCGCAGCACCTTGCTGGAAATGAAGCAATACGCCGGCGGCATGCTGGAGTTTGAGTTTGTCGACCCCAGCAACAACGCCGACCTGCTACGCTTTTTCCAGGAGCGCCGCTTCTCCCCTACCC
>RFHL01000221.1 GCA_003696875.1 Bacteroidota bacterium
ATATAGATCGGACCAATACCCTGGCCATCGACCTGGATCTCCATACCTGGAGCGGCGACCTGCACCTGGATCACGAGGGGCACCATAGCCACTGGATCATCGGCCTGGCGGGGCAACACCAGCGCAATGCGGTGGACGGATGGGAATTTTTGCTACCGGCCTACCAAAGCTGGCGGGCCGGACTCTACGGGCTGGGCCGCTGGAGTTCGCCTGATGGGCGCCTGCTGCTGAGTGGTGGCTTGCGGGGGGACCTGGGGCAAAACCAAAGTGGCTTTTTTCAGCGCTATGTGTGGAACTCCAATGCCGAGGTGATTGACTCCCTCTCGGTTCCGTTGATTGATGCCCGCTATCAAAGCCTCTCTGGCTCGGCAGGTCTGAGCTATCGCTGGATTCCCAACAAGCTGGACCTTAAACTCAATCTGGGCAAAAGCTTCCGGATGCCACATCCGTCGGAGCTCGCCTCCAATGGGGTGCACCATGGCACCTTCCGGCATGAGCAGGGGAATCCGGAGCTGCGCTCCGAACATGGCTATCAGCTCGATGCCTCGCTGGACTGGTCGGGCAGCCGCTTTTCGGCTCAGTTGGCAGGCTTTTTCAACTATTTTCAGAACTACATCTACCTGGCCCCACAGGCGGCCTTCTCGCCCCTGCCCGAGGCCGGGCAGATTTTTCGTTATACCCAGCACGATGCCCTCTACAGCGGCTTCGAGGGAAGCTGGACCTGGCGCTGGAGCGAGCAATGGGCCCTGAATCAGGCCATTGAGTACGTCTGGAACCTGAACCTGGACACCTGGTTGTCCCTGCCTTTCACGCCGCACCCTTCGGTGCGGACCGAGCTGGCCTGGCAGCGTCCGCTGCTGGGGCAGCACTGGAAAGACCTCTACGCCAGTGTCAGCAGCCATGTTTTTCTGGGCAATGGGCCCAATCGGGTGGACCGCAACGAGCGGACCACACCGGGTTTTCATCTGCTGGACCTGAGCGTGGGCGGCACGGTCCGCCTGGG
>RFHL01000222.1 GCA_003696875.1 Bacteroidota bacterium
GCCGGATCCTCAATGTTGCCTTGAATGTCTGACTCCATCAACAACCATGAAAGCAGGTTACTCCGCTTATCGTCCGCAAAGTGCCTCAGGCGGTCGTCTACCACAGCCATGGAGAGCTGAGCGGGGAGGGGAAGACCTCGTTCGTCGGTCGTCCGCAGGCTGACCATTACTTCTTCGCGGGGCAGGTACTGCGCCCGATCGGTGCTTACCTCTATCTGCATTTGCCGATGAGTATTCACAAAAGCCAGCCGCTCCGCCCGGGGAACCTTCCGATCATCCATCAAGGTAAATTGAACTACGCCCATCGGGAAGTCATCCAAGGGTACCACCCAGGGAGTCGTTCCAGGCTCAATGACCTGCTCGGCAGCATACACCACCTTCCCTCGAACGGTCGCCAAAAGGCCTATGCGACCGCTTTCCGAACTCAGCACCTGCAAGAAAGCCTGCGACGGGGCGATGCTATCTACCCGCAGGGCATACCCGCGGGCTTGTGGCTGGGGCAGGGACCAACTCTCATTAGAAACAAAGGGCTCCACCAGCCTGGCATGATAGCGCCCTCCCGGGCGTGCCTGCATGTAGAATACCCCCATTCCCTGGTGGAAGCTTCGAAAGGCGGTGACGGTATCACCCGCTTCATCAAAGATAAAGCCCGCGACATCAGCGGGTTGCCCGTGGGCGTCCCAGGCCCGGAAGGCCACCCGGCCCTCACACCCCACGAGCATATCGCCCCCTTCGGGAAAAAACTCAAGGTCCATCCCCTCCAGAACCAGTGGCACAGCGCGGGAGATGGATTCCGTCATGCCTTGATAAGGAATGCGTACCCAGAGCAGCGCATTCGGGACTGGCAGATCATTCGGGATAGATACCTCAATGTCGGCCTCTCCTTTGGCATCGGTCTGCCCTGTCCCTTCGGCCAGGAGCTGCCCTCCGGACTTTAGCTGAAAGGCCCAGGCTTGGCCCGCCAGGGCTTGGTTGTCCAGGCCCTCCAGCTTGAGGGTGGCCTTGGCCTCTCCTCCAAGGCCGTAGGCCTCCCGTTCAAAATCTAGCTTCATTTTCAACCGAGGTGTTACGACGGCTTGCACCATCACCTCCTTCTCAAATATGGCCGGCTGGGGATCCTCTTGTAACCAGCGTGTGTAAGCCTTGAGGCGATAGCGGCCACCCGAAGCTGTCGCTGGTAGCGAAAACTCCCCCTGGGCCCGCCCCTGCTCAACTAGCATCCGGTGCGTATCCAACACGCCCCCTTTGGGGTCGATCAGTTCGACAAACACTACATCGCTTAGTTGAGTAGGCTGGAAGGTTTCACCCTGTCGTACATAGGCCACAAACCAAATAGATTCGCCGGGACGATAAAGGGGACGATCAAGGTGGAGATATACTTTTTCCTCCGGAACCTGTTGCCCCCAGTTTTGCCAGGCCATTTTCAATTCCTGCAAATAATCAGGAAGATGGCGACGCTGGGGCACGGCGCTAATTAACCATACACAAGCCAGCCCCCCAAGGGCCAAAACGAGCGCTCTGCGCTGTCGTGAGTGTGATTGAAGATGCATAGGGTTGGATTTGAAGCGAACAAAAAGGTGCCCTTGCTGGCGGTACCGGCCAGCAATCTTGGGAGACGTGCATTCTCCTGGGCTACGACTGTTGTTTTCTTCAAAGATCCCCCAGTGCCTTGAAATCCATAAGAAAGGCCCACTCTGTGTTTGGGGAATGTTGCGAAGACCGTTCTTTCAAACGGGATAGAGGCATCTCCCGGCTTCTCAGATAGACTCCCTCATCA
Organism: Bacteroidota bacterium; assembly: GCA_003696875.1. Classification (GTDB taxonomy): domain Bacteria; phylum Bacteroidota; class Bacteroidia; order J057; family J057; genus RFHL01. The sequence continues at coordinate 1,778 of RFHL01000222.1, forward strand.
AGTCTGAGCGGTTTGGGTCGGATACCCCGGCAGCATGGGAGATACTGCCATACCAATTGTCGTTGCTGGCATGACATACCTTGCCTGGCGCTCTTCCGGGCTTACGGGAGGGGGGGCAGGGTATCTCCTTTCGTCTGATAGGGGGCGTAC
>RFHL01000019.1 GCA_003696875.1 Bacteroidota bacterium
CTACCAGGCCGGGGCCAAACAGGCCCCGGCCTGGTAGCTATTGGCCCTTGCTTTTATCCCGGCCTTTCTGCAAATTTGTATGCAAGCATAACATTTTTTTTCGCTACTCCCTCCTTAATTCTGCTCCGTTGGAAGTCACCATTAAAAAGAAACGGCGGGCTATCTGTTTCGACATCAAGGTAGCCTGGCTGGCCATCTCGCGGATGTACAACGTCCAGGCCGCCAAAGAGGACATCACCACCAACATCGGCTTTGTCCTGCTCCATATCGATGAAGAAAATGGAACCCCAGCCACCAAGATCGCCCCCCTGATGGGGATGGAGACCCGGAGCCTGACCCGCATGCTCGCCCGGCTGGAAGAGCGCAACCTGATCCATCGGGTGCCGGACCAAAACGACCGGCGTATGGTGCGCATCTTCCTCACGGAAGAAGGCAAGCACAAGAAAGCGGTGTCCAAGGACGTAGTGATCGGCTTCAACAAGCAACTCTATCAACATATTCCGGCGGAAGACCTGGAGACCTTTTTCTCCGTAATCGACCGCATGCACGACATCATTCAAACCAATCAAATCAATTCCAACCATCATGCAGGTAGCTGAAACAGCTCAATCTCCCAGCACCCAGCGTTGGCACCGCAACATCCGTAAGGTAGCGGTCCTTGGCTCGGGCGTCATGGGCTCGCGTATTGCCTGCCATTTCGCCAACATCGGCGTGGAGGTACTACTACTCGACATTGTTCCCCGGGAAGTGACCGACAAGGAGGCCGCGGCCGGCCTCAGTCTCGACCACCCCAAGGTGCGCAACCGCATCGTAAACGATGCCCTTACGGCTGCCATCAAAGGCAAGCCGGCAGCGCTCTATCACAAGGACAGCGCCAAGCTGATCCGTACCGGCAACTTCGACGACGATTTTGCCCAAATCAAGGATTGCGACCTCATCCTCGAGGCCGTGGTCGAGCGGCTCGACATCAAGCAGCAGGTCTTCGCCAAGGTGGACGAATACCGGCAGCCGGGCAGCATCATCACCACCAACACCTCGGGCATCCCCATCCACATGATCGCCGAAGGGCGATCGGAGGACTTCCGTCGCCACTTCTGTGGCACGCACTTCTTCAATCCCCCCCGCTACCTGCGGCTGCTGGAGATCATCCCCGGTCCGGATACCGATCCGGGTTTGGTCGACTTCCTCATGCACTATGGCGACCTCTTCCTCGGTAAGCAAACGGTGCTCGCCAAGGATACCCCGGCCTTCATCGCCAACCGCGTGGGCATCTATGCCATCGCCAAGATCTTTCAGCTGGTCAAGGAGATGGGCCTGACCATCGAGGAGGTGGACCGCCTCACCGGTCCCGCCACTGGCAAGCCCAAGTCGGGCACCTTCCGCCTCAGCGACCTGGTCGGCCTCGACACCACCGTGCACGTCCTGAACGGCATCAAGCAAAACTGCCCCGGGGACGAGCAAAAGGACCTCTTCGAAGCTCCGGCTTACGTGCAGCACATGCTGGAACACAAGCAGTTGGGTGACAAGACCGGTAAAGGCTTTTACTTCAAGACCACAGACGAAAAGGGCCAACGGGTCATCCTCTCTCTGGACCTGGAGACCCTGGAATACCGCCCCGCCATCAAGCCCAACATCCCCAGCCTGGGTCTGGTCAAGAACACCAGCGACCTGGGCAAGCGCCTGCGCATCCTCTACAAAGCCGAGGACAAAGGCGGCGAATTTGTGCGCCGCTCCAGCCTGGGCATCTGGGCCTACGTGTCGCACCGCATCCCCGAGATTGCCGACAAGCCCTATCAGATCGACGACGCCATCCGGGCCGGTTTTGGCTGGGATAAGGGTCCCTTCGAGACCTGGGATATGGTGGGACTCAAGGAGACCCTCGCCCACTTTGAAGGCGAAGGCCTGAAGGTCGCGGCCTGGGTGCATGAGATGCTGGAGGCCGGCCACGAGACCTTCTACAAGACCGAAGGGGGCGTGCGCAAGTACTACGACCCCGCAACCCAATCGTACGAGACGGTGCCTGGCACCGAATCCCTCATCCTCCTCGACGACCTGCGCGGCGAGAAGAAGGTCTGGGGCAACAGCGATGCCTCGGTCATCGACCTGGGCGATGGTGTTCTCAACGTGGAGTTTCACTCCAAGATGAACAGCATCGGCGAAGGCATCCTCAAGGCCATCCATTGGGCCATCGACCATGCCGAGGAAAACGGCCTGAACGGGGTCGTCATCGCCAACGAAGGCGCCAACTTCTCCGTCGGGGCCAATGTGATGCTCATGCTCATGATGGCCACACAAGGCGAATGGGACGAGCTCAACTTTGCCGTGCGCACCTTCCAGAATACCTCCATGCGGATGCGGACAAGCTCCGTGCCGGTGGTCATCGCGCCCCACGCCATGACCCTGGGCGGTGGCTGCGAATTTACCCTGCATGCCGACATGGCCGTGGCCTCGGCCGAGACCTACATCGGTCTGGTGGAGGTGGGCGTAGGTCTGATCCCCGGCGGAGGTGGCACCAAGGAGATGGCCCTGCGCGCCTCGGCGCGCTACAGCCAGCCCGGCGCGGTCGGGGTGGGCGTGATTCAGGAATACCTGATGAACATCGCCACCGCCAAGGTCGCCACCTCGGCGGCTGAAGCCCGCGGCATGGACATCCTTCAGGCCAAGGACCGCATTGTCCTCAATCAGTCTCGCCGCATCAAGGAGGCCAAGGCCGCCGTGCTGGAACTCGCCGCCGCGGGCTATACCGCCACGCCGGCTCGTACCGACATCCCGGTCTTGGGCCGTGGCGCTCTCGCCACCCTCTATGCCGGCATCGCCGGCATGCAGTACGGTCACTACGCCTCCGAGCATGACGCCAAGATCGCCCGCAAGGTCGCCTACGTCCTCTGTGGCGGTGACCTCCACGGCGAACACAACCTCGTTTCGGAGCAATACCTCCTCGACATTGAGCGCGAGGCCTTCCTCAGCCTCGCCGGCGAGAAGAAGACCATGGCCCGCATGCAGCACATGCTGCAGACGGGTAAGCCGTTGCGGAATTAGAGGCGGGAGCAGAGGTCGGAAGTCAGAAGAGAGAAGTCAGACCCCGAGTCATTAGCTGCGATGTTGCATAACTTCAAAAACTTGACCGTTTGGCAAAAGGCGAGAGCCTTAGCCGTTGAAGTCTATAAGCATTCGGCTGACTTCCCTTCTGAGGAAAGATTCGGACTAGCCGCCCAAATGCGAAAGGCGGCGGTCTCGATTCCTTCCAATATCGCCGAGGGCTGTGGACGGGATACAGATAAGGCACTTATCTACTTCCTGGATATTGGCATTGGTTCCTCCTGTGAACTTGAAACCCAGGTTCTTTTGGCATCTGACCTTGACTTTTTGTCCACTACGCATGCATATGCCCTCCAAGAGAATATTGAGGAGGTTCGAAGAATGCTCATCGGTTTTCGAAAGAGCCTGAATAGCAAAAAATTAAACTCATAACCGTCTATACTGGAGGCAAACAGCTGTTTCTTCCTTCTCTGACATCTGACCTCCGACATCTGACCTCCGACATCTGACATCTCATCATGCAAGAAGCATATATCATCACCGGTTACCGCACCGCGGTAGGCAAAGCCAACCGCGGGGCTTTTCGCAACACCCGGCCCGACGACCTCGGGGCCGAGGTGGTCAAGCACCTGGTCGCGCAGGTGCCCCAACTCGACCCGGCCC
>RFHL01000223.1 GCA_003696875.1 Bacteroidota bacterium
CGCCGGGAGCGGGAAGTTCAGACTGTCGCTGAGCCAGGCCCGGACTTCGTCCGGGGAGAGGGCATAGCGGTAGGTCCAGGCGCTGCCGACGGGACCGTGGAGCAGGTCGCCCTGGGCGGCGGACAGGGTGGGGAGGCTGAGGAGCAGTAGGAGGAGGAGTCGCATGGGGGAGATATGGGCGCTTTTTTCCATAACGCAGGAAATGGCTTGCGAGGGGGGCGAGGGGCATTCTTAGCCGGAGTCCAGGGGCGATTCCATCTGGTATTTCATTTTTTGCCCAAAAAGCCTTATCCCATACCAACCAGGAAAAATGGTACACCTGTCCTATGGAAACCGAGAGCCCAAAATCCTTTCTTGGGCCAGGTAACACTCAATTTCGAAAAATAATGAAGAAGCTCCTCTTTTTTGCCCTGAGCTGGCTGTTGGCAGCGAGTGCCTTTGGGCAGCCAGAAAACCCCCTCGCTCAGAAGGTCCTGCGCCTGGTGGAGGCTGATGCGGAATTTGTCGATGTGCGGAGCAGTGTGGTCCGTAGCCAGACTTTGCCGGAATATGGCGTGGTCAGAATGATGGAGGGCTTGGTGACCTTTGCCGGGGCCAAGGCCACGGTTTTTGCGCCAAATCAGAAAAGTGTGGACTGGATCTATGACGTACAGTATGAAGCCCAGGAGCTGAGGGCCATCAAGCTAACCTTTTACGAGCTGATCAAGGCGCTGAATGTGGAACTGAAGCAGAAGGGCTACGACGCCCTGAGGCAGGCGCAGTTTACCTATATCTATGCGCGACCCAACGCCCCCAGCGTCGTCGTAGCGCTGGAAGAAAAAGGCGCTCAGGGTTCCTCCGTCATTCTGATCATGCAGCCCCTGGGCGACAGGCCGAAAATCCGGTATACCCTGGAGCGTGGCGCTGGCGGGAGCTTCCAAAAGGAGGTCTTGGAGTAGGGTAGCGCTCTGCTATTCGGCCTGTTCTGCTCCCCGCCCAAAGATCCCCGCCAGCTTCTGGTGCTCGTGTATGAGATTTTTGAGAATGAAATTCCCCAGCAGCTTGCGGGGCAACAGCCGGCTGAGCCAGCCGGCGGGGTCGTAGTGCCAGATGGTCTGGTAGTGGCAGGCCGGTCCCGGGAGCGGCCTGATCTCCTTGGAGGCAAAATGCATCAGGGAGCGCTGCGTATAGCGGCTGATGCCGGTGTAGACGGGTTCCACCGCTACCCCTACGCCCTGCGACAGCTCCAGCCGGGTGCCATCCTCCAGGCGCAGCTTACAGCGCACAAAAACATCCTCGCGGTCGGCCAGCAGCCGCCCTTCGGAGATGATGCGCGAGAGCTCGCAGCCTTCGCCCAGCTCCCGGATGACCCCGGAGTAGATCATAACGTCGTTCCACTCCCGGCAGGTGCGGTCGATGTCGGTAACCAGGTAGTCGAAGAGCTGATCGGCCGTGCAGGCCAGCGCGCTCTGGGCCTGCACCACGGAGATGGTGCCATCAGCCGGGTGGAGGATGGCGGACTGAATGCCCGCCTGCGTGGGTTTCCGGATCCAGCCATGGGCTTGCTGCCAGCGGCGATGCCGGTCGAGCAGCTCTTGCCGGAGGGCCAGCAGTTCGCCGGGCTTGAGGGGATGGGGATTCATCGGGGGCACGATTCAAAGACGATAGCCAAAGGTCGCGCCCTTCAGCGCAAAGGGCTGGCCGTCCACCTGCCAATGCCAGCCGTCGCCGCGTTTTTCGACGGTGGTTTGGGCCTGCAGGCTGGGGAGGACGAATAGGAGGAGCAGCAGGTTGAGAAATCGGGTAGGGGATAGGTTGGCAAATGGACGCATGGGGGGAATATGGGAGCTCCTGCTTCCAAACGCAAGTGTAGGTGGGCAAAATGTGAATGGGATGGGGAAGACCCTGAAGGCATATGTTCCAGACCAGCTAAGGCGCTCGCTATTCAATAGGAAAGCAGTACATTTCGTTTCCTTCCTGATCTGGCTCATTCTGGTTCCGGCTTTTTGGTCCTACCCCTCATGTTATTCTCTATGAGACATTTCCTGCTCCTCCTTGCTCCCTTTCTCCTTTGCGCTTCCCTCTCTGGCCAGAGCCAGGTCTTTTTCCAAAAAGTCCAATGGGGCATGCGGCACATCGCCTACGCCCAGTCCCTGGCGGAAATCGACAAAGCGGTCTCGATCTTTAAGGAGATGTCGGGAGACAACCACGGCTCCTACCTGCCGGATTACTATGCGGCTTTGTCCCTGATCTTCAAAACCAACTATGTGGAGGATCTGGATACCCGGGATGCCCTGGTCGATGAGGCGCTCACCTATCTGGATAAAGCCGCCGCTTTGCCCAGTCACGACCCGGCCGAGGTGGCGTTTCTGCGGGGTTATGCCCTGTTTACCAAGGTGCTAGGCGATCCGGACTACTGGGGCGAAACCTACGCCCCGCAGATTATGGCCCATTACCAAAAGGTCATGGAGATAGAGCCCCGCAATCCGCGGGCCCCTACTTTTCTCGCCATGGGGATGATGGCCCTGCCGGGCCTTTTTTACAGCGATACCTACGACGCCTGCGCCCTGGCTCAAAAGGGCAAGCAGCAGTATAGGGGCTATCATAAGGACAACCTGCTTGTCTGGGGCGAAGAAATGGCGGATCGGCTCTTGCAGGCGTGCCAATGATCGGGCTGAAGGCCTGCCCTTACCGCCGCAGAATCTTCATCACCCGCCCATACACCTGTTCGACCTGGGACCAGGTATCCCCTCCACTGCTGCTCACAAAGAGCACCACCACGGCATCCAGATCTTCGTGATAGCGGGCAATGCTCTGATAGCCGGGCAGGGAGCCGGTGTGTTCATATTCGTAGATTTCGGCATAGATCGCCTGCGCCTCGGGGCTGAGCAGGCTGCCGTCGATCAGGGCGCGAAGGAAGTGGCTCACGTCCTCGGCGGTGGCGACCATGGATCCGCCCGGGAGGGTATAGTCCATCCCCTTCACATCGGACGGCCAGTCGACGAGGTAGCCGCTCATCACTGCAGCGGTGTCCACCTCGCTCAGCAGGCTGTAGGTGTGGTGCAGCCCCAGGGGCTGCAGGATCTCCTCCCGGATGTAGCGGTGGTGGCTATAGCCCAGGGTGCTGTCGAGGATGGCCCCGATCAGGACATAGTTGGTATTGGAGTACTGCCGGCGCTGGTCGGGAACAAAATCTGCCGGGGCGTCGAGGACCAGGTCCAGGGCGTCAAGGTCGCTGACGGGCAGCGCCCCCCAGGGAAAATCCGGAGAGTCCAGGAAATTGGGGATGCCGCTGCGATGCTGTACCAACATACGCAGGCTGATGGCATCGGCATGGGCGATGCGGGGAGCCAGCTCGGGCAGGGACTCGGCCAGCGTCTGGTCCAGCGACAAGCGGCCGTCGGCCACGAGTTGGGCCGTGGCGGCGGCGATGTAGAGCTTACTGATGCTGGCGATCTTGAACAAGGCCTCCGGATCGGCGGGGATCTTGTTTTCGCGCTGCCGCCAGCCGGCGGCATGCAGGGCGATTTCCCCCGGCTGGTTCACGCAGAGAATGAGGCCATCGAGGCCCTGGGCATGGGCTGCTTCCAGTTCCTGCTGAACGGTATCGGGCAGGGGGCGCAGCCAGGTCCAGACCAGTTGCCAGGGCACAAAAAAGAGGGATATGGCCGTGCCGGCCAGCAGGGCGATTTGGACGATCCGCTTGGTGGGGTTTGACATAGTCTTCTTCTTGGGGCTGAAAGTAGCGACCGGTGGCGCCCGGTCCAAATGTCTGTCAATGGGTCGCAGGACCCGTGCCTACGGGGTTTTGGCCGCGGCCCTGACCACCTTGCGGTACACCCGCTCCAGGCCGATCCAGAAATTCTGTTTCTTGCTCGTGTTCACAAACTGCACCACCACCGCGTCCATGTCTTCATGATAGCGGGCAATGCTGGTATAGCCCGGCAGCCAGCCGGTATGCTCATATTCGTAGACCTCCGCATAGATGGCTTGTTCTTCCGTGGTAAGCAGGCTCCCATCAATCAGGGCCCGCAGGAAGATGCTTACCTCTTCTGCGGTGGCGATCATGGAGCCACCCGGTCGGGTGTGGGTCGCAGCCTTCAGGTCCGGCTCGTAGCCGGCATAGTATCCGCTCATGACCTCATTGGAGTCTACCTCGCTGTACAGGCTAAACGTACGGGTCAGGCCGAGGGGCTGCAGGATTTCTTCCCGGATATAGGTATGGTGGCTGTAGCCCAGGGCGCGGTCCATGATTTCGCCCAGCAGCAGATAGTTGGTGTTGGAGTACTGGTACTTCCGGCCCGGCCGGAAATCGGCGGGCTCGCCGAAGATCAGGGCGGCGGTGGTGAGATAATCCGCCTCCGGATCCTGGTCCGGAAAGTCAGGATGGAAGATGTACTCCGGGATGCCGCTGCGATGCTGGATCATCATGCGCAGGCTGATTTCATCGGCATATTCGATCTCGCCGGCGACTTCCGGGATGAGGCTTTCCAGCGAGCTGTCCAGCGAGAGGCTGCCTGCGGCTACCAGCTTGGCGGCGGCCGCCGCCATATAGAGCTTGCTGATGCTGGCGATCTTAAACAGGGCCTGCGGATCGGCGGGGGTCCGGGATTCCCGGTTGTCCCAGCCCGCCGCATAGAGGGCGGTTTCTCCCGGCTTATTTACACAGACGATCATGCCTTCGTAGTTGCCTTCGACGGCCTTGTCGAGTACAGCCTGGACGGGATCGGTCTGCGGGTCCAGCCGCCAGGCTTCGCAACTGCTCAGGCCCAGGATCAGGCCCAGCAAAGCCAGGATGGGGAGGAGACGGGGGGATTGGGGGCGGTTCATGTTTTGGATAAATAGCATGTTGCGTGAGACATAAAGGGTGGATGTCCGCGCCGGCGCTCCCTGATGGGAGGAGCCTGCCTTTTCCGGACGACACAAAGGTGCAACATGCCCTTAGGGAACATGAAACAGCTATGCCGCAAACCCTGGTAGATATGCGGCAGCGCTATCAATGATGACGCAAGGAGGGGTGCAGATGGCGCAACGGCTGGCCCGGAGTCAGGGCTTTTTTTGCCCACAACGGGGTTGGCTGGAATCGTCAATCCGACAAGCAACCCGTAGCCAGCCTCAAGAGCAGCCCCATCATGAGGCGCATCCTCAGGTGTAAGGTTCGCATATCACCCAGGCTCGGTCAATGGCGTCTTTGCTTGCCCGTAAGTGCCGGGCACATTCATGGAGATGGCTGGCCAGTTTCACCCTGCTCCTACTGGCATCTTTATCGCCATCCCTTTGGATTTTGCTGGCCAGGAGCGCCAGGAACTCCGACAGGGTGTCATATCTGAGGTCGCCGATTTCCTCGGCCAGGGCCTCCATGCTTCCCGGGTAGTTATCAAGGGTACTGGGGTGGATCATCTTGATAGCAATTGTAGTGGGGCTTCCGATGCTTGACCAAAGGGCTCTATGGCAAGGCCCTTCAAACGACCGGCTTTCCCAATTTCGGCATACACAACGGAATGACCAAAGTAGGAAAGCCTCCCCAGATCAAGCATAGTAGCAAGGGCTGACCTCACCGGGCTACTTTGAATTTCCTCCTGCGGAGGAAGGCATTGACCGCTTGAATGTCAAATTCTTCCGGATCAAAGCCTTCTTCCACCCAGCCCAGCATGTCCTCATGCTCCTCGTGATGGGGATCGGCGAGGACATGCAGCAAATGGGGATAGCGCCAGGGGCCGCCACTGTCCTCGGGTGGGCAGGCCCGCGCCCCTGCCAGGCAGGCAGGCTTATCTGGGCCCTCCCCGGGGGGGAAGATCGTTTCCAAACGTACCTCATGTTCCCAGCCATCGCCGAGGTCATACTCGTAGGTGATATGATCTCCCTCCGCTTGGAGCAAGTCCCGAACCGGCATCTTGCGGTAGTCTGTCAGCGGAAAATCGTCGAACGGACTCGGCTCAGCGTAGAACACACTATCCTTGACAAATTGGTGCAGGTGTGCGTTGGTCCAGCCCATACAGATCTGGATCACGATGTGCAGGTCTGGGAGCAAAAGCCCAGACGGCACCGATATCCGCCGCCAAATAGGCGGCTTGATATGGTTTAGGCTGATGTAGAGTTGGTAATTGGGGGTTTCGGCCATGGGAAAGCGCGGGTTTCAGATGGTGCTCAACTTAGCCATTTTCTGAAAAACTTGATGAAAGAAAAGAGCAAGTTTTACTCCCGCATCATCTCCCCCGCTATCAGCCCATAGATCATGCCCTGGAAACCGTGCTTTTCGTCGGGTGGAGGGGAATAGTCCCGATAGGCGGAGTCTTCACAAAGGGGGCCAGGCCCCTCGCATGAGCTGAAGACGGTGCCATCGGTTCCAACATAGGCTGGCAAGGCCGCTGCTACCCGCCGGACGGCGGGGGCATAGGTCCGCGCTTCCAGCCAACCTTCCTTCAGCGCGATGGCCCAGGCATAGGCGATCATACCGCTGCCGCTCACATCGGGCGGCGACTGATCAGGGGGGAGGTGAAGCAGCACATGAAACAGGCCGTCCTCGGCCTGCCAGGCTAGGACGGCGGTAGACACCCGGTCGAGGATGGGTCTGAGCTGTGCCTGATAAGTCTCCGGCAGGTGACGCATAGACCCGACCAGGCCTCGAAGCAGCCATCCGTGGCCGCGCGACCAGGCCCCAGTGCCCAGTCGGCTGCTATCATCGGGGCAAAAGCCCCGACCCTGCGACCAGAGGCCGGTTTCGGCCTGTCGGACCAAGCCTTCGTACAGGACAAATTGCCGCACACAATCCGCAAAAAGAGCCGTGTCACCTGTCAATGCGCCCGCCCGGGCCAGGCGACTCGCGTACTCCTGCAGATAATCGATCAGAAGGTGGGGCTTCCCCTGGTGAACGAGCATGATGGCCCCCTCCGCAGAGCGGGGAGTTTCCTCGTACATGCGATAACTCTCCGCCAAAAAGCCCCGGTACCAGAGGCTGTCGCCGGTGGCTTGCCCCATTGCAAACGGAATGCTGCAAAAGGGCTGGGTACGGTAGGGCAGGGTGTCCCCTGGAGAAATACCCCGCTTGCGGAGGATAGCCTCTACCTTGGGCGTATAATGTCTGTGCCCCCTGTGGAGATCATAGGCCAGCAGCGCTTCCAGCGTGAGGTCCAGGGTGTAATTGCCCCAGACATCGGCGGTGTCACGGAAATCGTTGTGCAAGCTGAACCAATGTGTGGCCACTCGGTCGATGGAAGATGGGGCTTGAACGGGGGCGCAGCTGATACAGGTGGCAAGGAGGCCTGGCAGCATCGCAACCAGGGCGATGCTGCCAAGCTTCATGTATGGCCCGGAAACGCTGCGCATTTTTCATACCTCTACTCCCGCCCCACCGTCACGCCCGGCCATTCATCGGTGCGGAAGGGGCTGGCTGGCAGCCCCTCGGCATTGTAGAGGTTCACATCCTCGGGGTTATCGGCCCAGCCGTAGCGCACCGCCACGGGGGCTTTCACGTCGGGGTGTGATACCTCAATGGTCCTGGGTCCGGTGATACGCGCCTGCGCCCAATGAAACTCCCGATCGGCGCCGGCAATGGCAAAGCCCTTGAGGTAGCCGTATCGGTCGTGAGCTACC
>RFHL01000224.1 GCA_003696875.1 Bacteroidota bacterium
ATATAGAGATAAATTTCCTTTAATCTCAAGCCGGGAAGCCACCGAAGGCCGGATTTTGACCCAATATCCGTACCATTTCCAAAGTCAAAAGGGTGCCCGGTGGGGCACCCTTTGGGCAAAATTAGATTTTCGGGTGGCTTACTCCACCGGTACCACCTCGCCCTGCAGCCGCAGGACGGTATAGCTGGCTTCGGTATTCATTTTGACCATCAGGGTTTTGGCAAAGCGACCGCGGGTGCCCGCGTGATAGTTGGCGGTGACAAAGCCGCTCTCGCCCGGCGCAATAGGCGTCTTGGTGTAGTCGGCGACGGTACAGGAGCAGCTGGGCTTGACCTCCCGGATCTCCAGCGGCCGGTCGCCGGTGTTGGTAACCTCAAAGGTGTAGGAGACCTCGGCCCGGGGGGCGAGCTTTCCAAAGTCATGTACCCGGTACTTCCATTGATCCACAGCCCGGCCTTGGGCCGGAGCGGCTTCCAGATTCGCGATACCCGTGCCGTTGGCGACGGGGATGGCTTGCTGGGCAAAAAGGCTGGTGCCGCCCAGGCTCAGAAGCAGAACAATCAGGATTCGATTCATGGTAAAAAGCGATTAAGGTGATTGGATACCCAAACAAACTAATCTTTTAGTTAAAAATCAACTAACTTTTTAGTTCGTTTCTTTCAGCCAGGATTTAGAAACAAGCGTCAGAAAAGATGGTCCTGATTATGTATTTGAAAATCAGTCGTTTGCCAGGGATCTGCCTCTCGGTTCTCGGTTCTCAATCTCTTGCCTCTAATTCGCCGCATCTCCGAGATAGGTCTCCGGACGCAGGGCCATGAGCTCGGCCTTGACCGCCGGTGATACGTCCAGGCCTGAAACAAAGGCCGCGAGGACGGTCGCGTCGATGCCGGTCTGCCCGCGGGTGAGGGCCTTGAGGGCCTCATAGGGCTGGGGGTAGTTTTCCCGGCGCAGGATGGTCTGGATCGCCTCGGCGAGCACGGCCCAGTTGGCGTCCAGATCGGCCTGCAGAGCCGTAGGATTGACCTTGAGCTTGCCGAGGCCCTTCTGGGCCGAGCCGATGGCGAGGTAGGCATAGCCCAGGGCCGGTCCCAGATTGCGCAGCACCGTGGAGTCGGTCAGGTCCCGCTGCAGGCGCGACACCGGCAGCTTGCGACTCAGGAACTCCAGCAGGGCGGTGGAGAGGCCGCAGTTGCCTTCGGCATTTTCAAAGTCAATCGGATTGACCTTGTGCGGCATGGCCGAGGAGCCGACCTCGCCGGCCTTGACTTCCTGCCGGAAGTACTCCATACTGATGTAGAGCCATACATCCTGGCAGAGGTCGATGAGGATGGTGTTGATGCGGCGCAGGCAGTCGAAGATGCGGGCGAGTCCATCATAGTGCTCAATCTGGGTCGTCGGCCAGGAGCGGGAGAGGCCGAGGGTATCTCCCACAAATCGCTGGGCAAAGGCGTGCCAGTCGTGGGTGGGGTAGGCGGCGTAGTGGGCGTTGAAGTTACCGGTAGCCCCGCCAAACTTGGCGGGCACGGGCAGCTGGGCCAGCTCGCTGGCCTGCTGGTCCAGCCGGGCCACAAAGACGGCGAGTTCCTTGCCGAGGGTCGTCGGGGAGGCGGGCTGGCCGTGGGTACGAGCCAGCATGGGCAGCCTGCGCCAGGCCTGGGCCTGAGCCTGAAGGGTGTCGATCAACTGGCGCAGGGCGGGGAGGTAGACCGCCTGCAGCGCATCGCGCAGCATGAGGGGGGTGGCCGTATTATTGATGTCCTGGGACGTCAGACCAAAGTGGACAAACTCCAGGTTTTGGGTGAGAGCTTCATCACCCGTGCTGGTTAGGCGCTCCTTGATAAAGTACTCGACGGCCTTGACGTCGTGGTTGGTGGTGCGCTCGATCTCCTTGATGCGCGCCGCCTCCGGGGCGGCAAACTCCTCGTAGAGCGTACGGAGCATCTGGATATGGGCCTCGCTCAGAGGCCTGAGGGGGGCGACGCCCGTCTGGTGGAGGGCGATGAAATACTCGACCTCTACCCGTACGCGGTAGCGCATGAGGGCTTCTTCGGAGAGGTAAGGGGCGAGGGGGGCTACGCGACGACGGTAACGACCGTCGAGGGGCGAGAGGGCGTTGAGGGGGGTGAGGTCCATGGGCTAAGGCGGAAGGGGAAACCCGGGGCGTGGCGTTTCGGCGGAAAATGGGTTTGCCGGCGCCCGGGCGTCTGAGTGGGCAGATTGACGGATGACCCGCAGCGGCGAGAAAAGGCCAAAACTAGCAAAAAAATCCCGGAAATGACCGTCTCAGGGCCGCCGGGCCGCCACCTTGCCACTGCCGTCGAGGAAGCGGAAGGAGCGGGTGATGGTATCGACCCAGGTGAAGCGCTCGCAATGTCCCTCCTCTGGCATCCAGATCACCAGCTGAAAGTAGTAGGTGTCGTTTTCGTAGACCGCGATGCGGTAGAAGAGCGGCAAGCGGGCCCAGTTTTCGCCCTCGACATAGTAGTCGCCCAAGCGGAGTGGCACGCCATAGTCATTGACATAGGACTGAAAGCCCACGCGCCCGACCGAGTCGGCCCGCTCAAAAACGGTGTTTTCCACAAAACGAAAATAGCCCGGCAGCTTGAGTCGCTTGCGCTTGATGTCGCCCAGTTTCTCCTTGGTATCTTCCAGCCCCAGGACATAGAAACCCGTTTCCATGTCGTAGTACTGCAGGCTGGCATAGTCATGCATATCGTAGCCGGGCTGGAGATTGCTCGGAAGATCGATGGCGTACAGGCTATCGATGGTGACAGTTTCCAGCGTGATCGGAGGGGGCGCCTGCTGGCAGGAAAGACACGCGATGCACAGTGCAATGTAGGCGTGGGGCTTCACAAAAGGGCGTTAGGCAGGATGACACATAGCAAAGGAGGGGTTGAACATGGTTTTCGCGGCCACATGAAGGTGGATGGGCCATTTTCACGGCCGTCTGTTTGGCCGCGCGATTGGGGAGTAAAAAAACGAAACCCGTCGGAAAAAAAAAGCTTCGGGACAAAGCTTCCTTTTTTCGAATGATTTTGACTCGCCCTAAAACACTATTGATCAAATCTTTATCGTTAATATTTTTCAGTCTGACCCACAAGCTGCCGTATAGACTTGCCGCCGGGCTTTTCTTTGGTATCAGCTTTGTGGATATCTTTCACATTCCGTGACAAAAACCGTATATTTACCTCTTGCACACGCTGCGAATCACCTATTTCCACATATGAAATCCATCACGCTGCCCGAATCTGCGCTCAACCAACTTGCTCAACGTATCGGTGACCGTCTGCTGGAAGGCCATTTTTTCGAGAAAGGGCGTATCACCGGGGAAGAACTCACCAGCTTTGCCGACCATGGCCAGATAAATAAGTTTCTCATCTTCCAGGTGTTTCAGGCCTGGGAAATCCAGATCGGCAAGCTGAGTCACCCTTACTTTAATCTGGACCACCCGGATATTCAGCAGCAGCTGGAGGGACTCAAGAACCAGCTTTCCCAGCATATAGAGATCAAAGAGGCCGACTTTCGGCCCATGCTCAGCCGGGCGGTGTACAACAACCTGCGCCTGATTCTTGATCCGAAGGCTTCCTTTGCCGACTTTTTCTTTGCCAAGGGGGACAAGCTGCCTCTGGCCGATTACGAGCGGCACGCGCAGTTTTTTTCCGACCTCGACTTTGTGGTTAATAGCATCCTGCGCTACTACCAGAAGAACGAGATGGCGGTGGTAGAAAAAGACGTTTTTTTCCTCAAAATGGAGAAGGTCATCGAAGTCTTCAACCGAAAAAGCGGGCAGAATTTTGAGCAGTACCGTCACGAACTCTTCAAGTCCCTGACAGGCGAGGAACTAGATGCCTTCCAGAAGGCGGTACAGGCCAAGCTGGAGGAGGAGAGGCGGCGTAAAGAAGAGGAAGAGGCCCGGCGGCGTCGGGAAGAAGAAGCCCGCCGGCAGGCCGAGGAGGAAGCCCGGCGCAAAGAAGCCGAAGAAGCCCGCCGGAAGGAAGAGGAGGCGCGCCGCAAGGCGGAAGAGGAAGCCCGCCGCAAAGAAGAAGAGGCTCGCAGGCAAAACTTTTTTGCTTCAGCCATCAGCAAGCGGGAAGACGCCCCCGTGTTTGACCTGGACGATGAGCTCGACGACGAGGCGACACCCGTGACCCCTGAGCCCACCCCCGAACCGATCGTAGAAAAGACGCCTGCCCTGGAGCCAGAGCCGGTAGTGGAAGAAGTAGTGGAAGAAAAAGCTACCCCCACGCCCGTGGTGGAAAGCCCCCCTGTCGAGGAAGAAAAATCCGCACCGGTCGGGGAGATGCCCCCGGTCCTTGAGTCAAAGCCTGAGCCCGTGGCGGAGCCCAAACCCGAGCCGGTGGCCGAGCGCAAGCCCGAGCCGGTGGCCGAGCGCAAGCCCGAACCCGAACCCAAACCCGAGCTTCCCCAGCCAGAGGCTGAGAAAGATCCCCAAACCGTACTCGACGCCACCAAGAGTGACCGGCCTATGACCATCGCCGAGAAGCTCGCCAGCCAGCGCGGCCAAAATCCGGATAAGCCTACCCCGCTCCACCAGAGCCTGAACGGCAACCGCAAGATCAAGCTGGACGAAATCCCCATCCACAAGCAGTACCAGTACGTGCAAAAGGTTTTCGAAGGCAACAACGTCCGCTTCCGGATCATCGTTGACAAGGTCAACAACGCCCAGAACAAGGCCGAAGTGGAAGACATTCTCAGCAAATTTGTCCTCTCCAATGGCGAGCTCGACCGGAATGACCCGGTGGTGTCGGAGTTTCTCGCCCTGTTGCGGAATCGGTTTTAGGGGGGAAGGGGAGTAGGTACATGGGTAAATAGGGAAGTTGGGAAATCGACTTAAGGGAATCCTTAAGTCGAGTACAACGTTAACTTCCCCACTTCCCTACCTCAACGTCTCCGCCACCCCAAAGGACAGGGTCATACCTGCCCCACCGAGACCCGTTAAAATCGTGACCCCCGCTAGGGGCTGCCGGATGAAAGCCACCTCTCCAGGCGTCTTGGCGTAGACGCCATACCAGCGCTCGGTCACTGCCGGCGCTGGGGCCTGCGCCATCTCCCAGAGATAGTCCAGGATGTACTGGTTGATCTGTTCGTCCAGAAAAGGGTCGTGTGTGGGGCCATAGACATGGGAGTCGCCGATGACCAGCTCGCCCAGACCATTTTGGGACATCATGACGTGGATGCCCCATTCCGGAAACCAGGGGGTTTCCGCTTCGATCCGCGCCCGCAGCGCGGGTAAACTGGGGCAGGCCTCAAAAGCTTCGTAGTGCGTCAGGGTGAGTTCGCCGGCCAGGGCCGGGCCCATGCGCCAGCCGCCCGGCTGCGGAGCGGTGCGCATCATCTGCAGCTTGACCTTGACCAGCGGGCTGTCGCGAAACACCTCCGGAAAGAGGCTTTCCAGGTCCGCCCCGGTGCAG
>RFHL01000225.1 GCA_003696875.1 Bacteroidota bacterium
AAGTGGCCAAGGCCTTTGAGGGCGCGGGGCTGCGCTACCTGCATCTCGTAGACCTGGACGGTGCCAAGGCCGGCCGCTACGTCAACGGGCCAGTGTTGGAACGCATCTGCACCCAAACGTCCTTACAGGTGGATACCGGCGGCGGCATCAAGACCGAAGCCGACTTGCGGCTGGCCTTTGAAAGCGGCGCCGCTCAGGTCAACATCGGCAGCCTGGCCGTCAAGGATCGGGAGACTCTGTTGGGCTGGCTGGCCCGGTATGGGGGCGAAAAGATCATCCTCAGTGCCGACGTGCGCGATCGTCAGATCGCGGTGGCAGGCTGGCAGGAGCAGACCCGGGTGGAGGTCACGGACTTCATCCGCGGCTACATGGCCGCGGGCATTCGTACCGCCGTGGTGACCGACATCGCCAAGGATGGCATGCTTACGGGAAGCAGCGTTGGGCTTTATACGGACCTGCTCCAGGCCTTGCCCGGGTTGGACCTTGTCGCGAGTGGCGGCGTCAGCAGCCTGGCTGAGCTCGACACCCTTCAGGCCGCCGGCCTGGGTGGGGCCATCATCGGCAAGGCCATCTACGAAGGGCGCATCAGCCCCGAAGACCTGGGCCGCTGGGCGGCTGAGAAGTCAGAAGGGAGAGGAGAGCAGTCAGAGCGGGAAGATGCCTGACAAATAGGCCCAACCCGGAACACTCAACTCCGAACCCCGAACAACGAACTTCGAACACCAATCATGCTCACCAAACGCATCATTCCCTGCCTCGACATCAAGGACGGCCGCACCGTGAAGGGCATCAACTTTGTGGACATCCGCGACGCGGGTGACCCGGTGGAGCTCGGGGCCCGCTACGCCGCCGAAGGCGCCGATGAGCTCACCTTCCTCGACATCACCGCCACGGTGGAGGCGCGCGACACCCTGGTCGAACTGGTACGGCACGTCGCCGCCGAGATCAACATTCCCTTCACCGTGGGGGGCGGTATCCGCACCGTGCAGGACGTCTCGCGCCTGCTGCATGCCGGCGCCGACAAGATCAGCATCAACTCCGCCGCCGTGCGCAACCCCGGCCTGGTCGACGAACTCGCCCGGGAGTTTGGCTCGCAGTGCGTAGTGGTGGCCATCGACACCAATCGGCATGCCGATGGCTGGTACGTCTACACCCACGGTGGGCGCACGCCCACCGAGATCGAGACCATGGCCTGGGCCCGCGAAGTCGCCGATCGCGGCGCAGGGGAGATTCTCCTCACCTCTATGGTCGCCGATGGCACCCAGGCTGGTTTTTCCCTCGACCTCACCGCCGCCCTCTCCACCGAGCTGGGTATCCCCATCATCGCCTCCGGCGGGGCCGGTACCATGGCCCACTTCGCCGAGGCCTTTACCACCGGCAAAGCCGACGCAGCCCTGGCCGCGAGTGTGTTTCACTATGGCACCATCCCCATCCCGACGCTCAAGGCCTATCTGGCTGAGCAGGGGATACCGGTGCGGGGGTAGGGTATCTCACATTGGGGAGGGGAGAATCGCGTGAATGGATACGGTGCTTCCTCTCAACACAGCTTGCACCAGCCCCTTTAAAACCAAAAAGCACCTACGGTTTTCATCGTAAGTGCTTTTGGCTCAGTACACCCATAGGGATTCGAACCCCAAACCTCCTGATCCGTAGTCAGGTGCTCTATCCAGTTGAGCTATGGGTGCATTCCTGATCGGAGGGCAAATATAGCCGGTGTGATGATTTTGGCCAAATTTTCCTCCCAAAAAATACGGAAAAATCCCGGCTAGAGTTTCACGTGGCTGAGGATCAGGTCCACACAGTCCCGGGCCGATACCTCCTCGGCCTCGGCCTCGTAGGTCAGGATCAACCGGTGGTTGAGTACATCTGGCGCAATCGCCTTGATGTCCTCCGGCAGCACAAAGGTGCGGCCCGAGAGGAAGGCATGCGCCCGCGCGCCCAGATTCAGCGCCAGACTCGCCCGGGGCGAAGCCCCGTATTCGAGGTATTCGCCCAGCTTGGGCAGGCCATAGCTCTCTGGCTCCCGCGTGGCCATCACCAGGTCCACGATGTAGTCCTCCAGCTTGGCCGAGAGCTGCGTCTCGTCGATTTGTGCCCGGATATCAAAGATATCCCGGGGCGAAAAAACCGAGCGCACCTCAATGTCCGTCTTCGTACGCGCCATACGCCGCATGATCGCCTTCTCCTCCTCCCGCTTCGGATAGTCCACGAAGACCTTCATCATAAAGCGGTCCACCTGCGCCTCGGGCAGGGGGTAGGTCCCTTCCTGATCAATCGGGTTTTGCGTGGCCAGCACCAGAAAAGGCGATGCCATCGGATAAGTCTGATCTCCGATCGTCACCTGTCGCTCCTGCATCGCCTCCAGCAAGGCGCTCTGCACCTTGGCCGGCGAGCGGTTGATCTCATCGGCCAGCACCATCTGCGCAAAGATCGGCCCCTTCTTTACCTCAAAGCTGCCCTTGCTCTGGTTGTAGATCAGCGTGCCGATCAGGTCGGCCGGCAGCAGGTCCGGCGTAAACTGTATGCGGCTGAAGCCCAGATCCAGTGCACGTGACAGCGTGCTGATTGTCAGGGTTTTGGCCAGGCCCGGTACCCCCTCCAGCAGCACATGGCCATTGCTGAACAGGGCGATCAGCAGGCGACTCACCATGTGGTCCTGTCCCACCACCACCTTTTCCATCTCCCGCACCAGCGACAGCACCTTATCCCGGTGCACCGCCACCGAGGGGTGCACATCTTTGGCTTCAGTCAGGGAATTAAACAGACTCATAGATTCAGATTCAGGCCCGGCCAGGTCTCCAGCCGGGGAATCCAAAGGTACAGCTTCCCGGGCAAAAATTTTGCCCCCGATGGCTCTCCCGCTCATTTCTCCGGACCAGAGGCCAATAGCGGGTACTGAGGGGCGGGTAGGGGAGGGGCTCAAAATAGCGAGAGCTGCCCCTCCGGCGGCCGTCGGAAGGCCGTCAGGTTGTAGGGGGGCATCTCCCGGCCAGCCAGGTGTCGCTGCCGGAAGAGGTGAAACAGCCGCCGCACGCCCTCAGCTACCGGCCCCTCGCCCCGCATCCGCGTGCCAAAGCGGCTGTCCCCCAGCTTGCCAC
>RFHL01000226.1 GCA_003696875.1 Bacteroidota bacterium
AAAAAGCCTCACTTGGCCCGCCAAGCTCGGTTTTTCTTCCTTGTCTGCGCACAAGGTCTCGGCGCAAAATCGGGAAGTTATTTTTCTCGCGTTACTAAGTAACCGATACGCCCATCGCTGAGATCACCTAGCCGCCCGGCCCAAATTCAGCTTTTCCACCAGAAAAGATTGGCGTCTATTCCATCGGGGCCTGCCCAAGGCCCCAAGCGGTCTGTTGCCTGTCTCCCCTAGCCTTTTGGGGGCGGGGACAATCCTATGTGTTTTATACTAAAAAGATACTGAAAGATGTTATTTGTGTCAAATCGGGTCTCTTTGTTTCTTTTGGCAGGGGGGTATTCGCTGCGGTCGACAGGGCGGGCGGAAAGTTGGGCTTGTCTTGCCCGGGTCTATCCCCTACCTGCGCAGAAGGCTAAGCGGCGCTAGGGGCAAGCGCTTCCTTCATGCGAAGCACACCTTCAGCTTCTGCCGCCCTCCCTTCGCCGGCAAAGTTGACGGAAAATGTCGGTTGTGATGCCCTAAGTTTGTAGCAAACAACCTTCAACCTCATTCTTCCTGTGTCCCTTCCGTCTGAAATCCAGACGGGCGCTCCTGTTTTGTGCACCGATGCGGTGGGGCGCAAGGCTGATCCTACTCACTTGACCTCTTCCTCTACAGATTTAATACTGCTTTTCCCGTCAGGGCAATTTCTTCCGATAACCTATTTTCAAACTCACTTTCTATGACTTTTACAAGACAAGTATTTTATCGGCTCAGCCTTTGGGTGCTGGGTCTGATGCTGGCGCTGCCGGGCTTTGCTCAGATTCAATCAAATGGCAATGGGAGCTGGGACAATCCTGCTACTTGGGTGGGAGGCGTCGTTCCTGGCCCGGGTGATGTCGTAATTGTTCAGAGTGGTCATTTAGTAGCTATCTCTTCAGGATTGGGGGTATCTTTTAGCACCTTGCAGGTGGATGGGCAATTGAATTTTGGGGCTTTCAATAACTTATCTGACCCAGCCTCCGTTGTTTCTGGGACCAGCATGACCGTCAATGGTTTTGTGATGGTTGGTGGGGATATGGATCTGGAAGCTGATGTATCCATCGCAAATGGCGGCACCTTCCAATTGCGGTCATATACGGTGACTGGAATTAACGGAACCCCTACCCTTACCGTCCAAAGTGGAGGAACGCTATCTTGCCCCACTATTAATGGATCAGGAAGCCCTACGCTTGACAATGTCAATGTTGTCAACTTTGGAAGCATAACCAAGTCAGGCGGGTTTTCTGGAACTACCTTCTTCAATGGAGATGTGACAAATGAATCAGGTGGATCCATAGAAGTAAACGTCGGTGGGTATCATTTTGCAGGCACCCTTCTCAACAAGCCTGGAGGTAGCATAGGCACAAGCTCAAATGCCAATGCAATCTTACTCTCAGGAACCGTGGCGAACAATGGAACCATCGCAGGCAATGCGCTTCAAAGTGTGATAGGAACCCTGGATGGAGATGGAACCTATTCAGGTACTGTTAACATTGGAAGCGGAGGACAGGTTAGCCCCAACGCGTGCCTGACTTTCGGTCAGCTAGGCTTTGTTACTGGAGGCCAATTGGCTGTAGATATCAGTGGACCCAATGCCTGTGCCGATTATGCGCAGCAAACCGTAAGTGGAACAGTCGTTCTTGGTGGATCGAGTGATCTCAATCTAACCTTTGGTAGCTACATCCCTAACACCAATGATGAGTTCACCATCATCGATGCTGCGGCCGTAAGCGGGACCTTTTCTACCAACAACCTCCCGGCCGGCTGGAATGTACAGTACGACTATCCCAATACGGGTGAAGTAACGCTGGTGTATACCGGACCTGGACCAGGTCCAGGTCCCTCCGGCCCCATTGAACTGGGTAGTGTGGCAGATTCCCGAGGAGGCAGTGGCTGGACCATGGATGGCTTCTACCTTGCTGCCTTGAGGTCCAAGCTGGAGAATACCAGTAATTTTGGCCCCGGAGGTACCGTCACCAACGTAGTTAATATTACTGATGTAACTGCGACCATTGATCAGGCGACTTTGTCTGCCTTTAACATGTTTTTTATTGGGTACTTTCCCGATGGGACCTTTTCTGTTTCCGAGTTGGATGCCATGTTTAACTGGGTAAATGCCGGGGGTACCATGCTGATTACGGCAGATAACAACGGCTATGATGCCGTAGCCGAACGCTTTGGGTTTCCCGTAAATCAGTTCGGGCCCAGTCCACATACTGTGGTGGTGCCTTCTCATCCCGCCTTCAATGGTCCCTTTGGGACATTGACGTCGTTTAGTGGTGGTGGCAGCATGGGGGCATTTTCCAGCCTCAATGGTGGTACCCTTTTAGCAACATCCACCTCAGCAGGGACCAATACCATGATTGAAAAGACTGTAGGTGCGGGAAAAGTCATTGTGACTGGGGATGTTGATATGTTCTCTACATATTCCAGTGCCATTTCTGCCGGAAATGCCATTAACAACGACAATGATGCGATGGTCACAAACATCGTTGCCTATCTCGGCTCGGGGGGCACCAATGCCACCACTGCCCTCGAGTTTGTCGTGGGCGAAGAGACCTCGGGTCCGAGCAACACGGTGGTGGTCCCGGTGTCGGTGAACAACTTCGCGGGGATCACGAGCTTCCAGGGTTCGATCAGCTATGACGAGACGGTGCTTACGTTCCAGTCCTCGAACAGCCCGAACGGGACGGTACCGACGACGGTGGGCGGCCCCAACGGGGGCAGCATTCAGGATGGAGAGATCACCTTCGGCTGGGCCGATGGCAGCGGTACGGGTCAGACGCTTCCCGACGGGACGGTGATTGCGGAGCTGACCTTCGAGGTGGCGGCGACGGCTACCGAAGGGCAGACCGACATAGAGATCGGAGGGCTTCCGGTGCAGTTGGGTTACGCGGTAGACCCGGCGGCGACGAGCTTTCTGACACCTACGCTGGACCAGGGCTTTGTGTATGTGGACGCAACGCCCCCGGCGGTGGACGCCTCCAACATCGTGAGCAACAACACCACCAACACCGCCTTTGCCAAGGCGGGCGATGTGGTCACCCTGACCTTTGACACCGATGAACCGCTGGGGCAGGCCCCGACGGTGACCTTCACCACGGGCAATGGTCCGCAGACGGTGACCGCTACCGGCTCGGGTACGAGCTGGACAGCAACCTTCACCGTCGCCGCCGGCGACGACGGGCTCGTAGCCTGGGAGATCACGATGGAAGACATCTACGGCAACAGCACCACCACGACCTCGACCACCACGGCCACGGACAACAGCAGCGTGACCATCGACACGGTCGATCCGGTGATCAGCTGCCCCTTCACGGGGCTGGAGGAGTTTGACAATGCCCCGGGCCAGTGCGCAGGCGTCGTCAGCTGGGCCGCTGCGACGGCCACCGACCTCAACCTAGTGGGCGCGCCCACCCAGTCGGCCGGTCCCGCCAATGGCAGCAGCCTGAACGTGGACGACGTGCAGACGGTGACCTTCACGGTGAGCGATGCAGCGGGCAACACCTCGACCTGCTCGTTTGACGTGGTGGTGCGGGATACGGAGAACCCCGGCCTCACCGTGCCGGCGGCAGCTACTTCCTACAACAACGACGCGGGCGTCTGCGGAGCCTCGGTGGACCTCGACGCCCTGACCTCGGCCGTGGACAACTGTACGGCCAATCCGGCCATCACCTACGCCATCGGCGGTACGGCTATCACCTCGCCCTATGCCTTCCCGGTGGGTACCACGACGGTGACGGCCACGGCGACCGACGGGGCCGGCCTGACCGATGTGGAGACCTTTGACATCACGGTGGTGGATGCCGAAGCGCCGGTGCTGACGGTGCCTGCGGCGGCGACTTCCTACAACAACGACGCGGGCGTCTGCGAAGCCTCGGTGGACCTCGACGCCCTGACCTCGGCCGTGGACAACTGTACGGCCAGTCCAGCGATTACCTATGCGATCGGCGGTACGGCGATCACCTCGCCCTATGCCTTCCCGGTGGGTACCACGACCGTGACGGCTACAGCCACTGACGGCGTTGGCCTCACCGACTCGGAGACCTTTGACATCACGGTGGTGGACGCCGAAGCCCCGGTATTGACGGTGCCGGCGACGGTTTCCAGCTACAACAACGACCCGGGGGACTGTAGTGCCTCGGTGGACCTCGACGCGCTGACCTCCGCGACGGACAACTGTACGGCCAATCCGACGATCACCTACACCGTAGGGGGCACGGTGATCACCTCTCCCCACACCTTCGCAGTGGGTACCTATACGGTAACGGCGACGGCGATCGACGGCGCCGGCCTGGCCGATGTGGAGTCCTTCGACGTGACGGTAGTGGACAATGAAAATCCCGTGGTCATCACCCAGCCCCTCACCGTGCAGCTGGGTACCGATGGCACGGTGACCATCACCGGCGAAGATGTGGACAACGACCTCACGCCTTCGAGCGACAACTGCGGCATTGCCACCTACAGCGTAAGCCCCAACACCTTTGACTGTAACACCATCGGGGCCAATACCGTGACCCTGACCGTGACCGACATCCACGGCAACTCGGCCAGCGCTACCGCCGTCGTGACGGTGGAAAACAACCCGGTGGTGGACATCAGCGGGTCTGCCCTGACGATGAATGGCGACCCGATTGATGGGACGTCCTTTGACCTCGCCGGTGATCAGGGCCCGCAGACCCAACAGGCGGCCGGTGCCAACGATTACACCTTCACGCTGGCACCCTGTAGCAGCAATGACATCGGGGCGAGCTTTGTTTCCCAGAGCAACTCAGGCCTGGACGTAACCGACATCCTGGCCATCATCAAGCATACCCTGCTGATCGAGGACCTGGGCAACCCGTACAAGCTGATCGCTGCCGACGTGAACAACACCGACAACATCAATGTGCTGGATGCCTTCCAGGTAGCGGCCGGGATCCTGGGAAGCCTGACGGACTTCACCGATCCCAACACCAGCGCTCCGGCGACGGTGGCCTTCGTACCGGGCGACTATGTGTTCCCCGACCCGAACAATCCCTGGACCTTCCCGACGCGGCGGTTCTATACGAATCCGGCCCCGGCGACGGGTCAGGACTTCACGGGCATCAAGCTCGGCGATGCCAATGGTGACTGGCTGGGCGCAGCCCGGATCAGCGCTCCGGTAGACTCGGTCTACCTGGTGATGGATGAGGCAGTGGCCCAGCCCGGCGAGTTGATCACGATCCCGGTACGGGTGCGTGACTTTGCCGAGGTGGCGGGCTACCAGTTCACCCTGAACTGGGATGAGAGAGTGCTGACCCTGGAAGAAGTCCGCAACGGCGCTCTGCAGGCGCTGTACAACGAAGACCACGCCGGCAAGCTGGCGAGCGTGTGGTTTGATATGGCGGGGATGCCCATCACCCTACAAGACGACGAGATCGCTTTCGAGCTGGTGTTCCGGGCGGCCAATAACTGGGGGGCGCAGACGGAGCTGACTTTCAGCTCGGATATCACCCCGCGCAAGGCCTACAATGGCGACGACCAGCCGCTGAACCTGCTGGCTGAGCCGGTGACCATCGCGGTGGGTGCCGCGACAAGCATCGACCCGCAACTGGCAGGCTACAGCCTGACCCAGGCGGTGCCCAACCCCTTTGACCAGGCGACGAAGCTCGTCTTCGAGCTGCCTCAGCACGAGGAGGTTGAGGTGGAGATCTTCAATGCCCTGGGCCAGTCGGTGCGTAGCTTCCGCGGCACCTATGGGGCCGGTCAGCACGAGCTACAGTGGGACGGCCGCAGCCCCTCCGGGGCTGAGGTCAGCCAGGGCATGTACTACGTGCGCCTGCGCGCAGGGGCCTTTGTCTCCAGCCTCCAGGTCCGGAAGATGAACTAGCCAGATGATTGGGTTATGAGCGCTCCCCGATGGGGAGGGCTCATACCTCTTTTTGCCATAGCACACCCAGTAGAATAAGTACCTTGAGATCTGGTTTTTTCACGCTCTTAGTTCCTGTATCTATGAATGTCCGAATTGCGGTCCTAAGCTTAATGTTGGGGCTATGGGGAGGGTTTTCAGGTCTTGTTGCCCAGACTCTGGGCTTCAGCATCGCCTCTGAGACCGCCCCTCCGGGCGATACGGTTGACCTGCCCATCACGGTGATGCATTTCGATAGCATCAGCGGATACCAGGGGACCCTCACCTGGGACACCACTTTGCTCAATTTTATCGAGATTGCCAGCCCTACCGCCGGGCACAACAACATCGTGGGCAATCCGGGGCAAGGGGCGATTCCGCAAAATGCTGCGACCTTTTTGTGGGTGGATTTCTCGGGGGGCAGCAAGACCTATGCCGACAGTACCCCCCTGCTGGAGATCCGCTTTGCCATCAAGCCCAACGCCCCGCAGGTCATCACCAATGTGCTGATGAACAGCGATGTGACGGCCCTGGGCTATTCCCAGGGGAGCGGCCTCCAAACCCCTACCATCAATCCCGGTATCGTCAACATCAATGGCTGTCTGCCGACGGCAGACCCGGGTTTTTCCTACCCCTCGGCCCTCTGCCCCGGCGGGCAGGCCCCCCTGCCTACGGTGACCGGCGACCCGGGGGGCACCTTCTCCGTCAACAATGGGGCGAGCATCGACTCCCTGACCGGAGCGCTGGACCTGACGAGCGTGATCCCGGGTACCCCCTACCTGATCACCTATCAGGTAGGGGCTCCCTGTCCGGCCTTTGGCAGCCAGCAGGTGCAGATCCTGCTGCCGGATGATGCCTCCTTTTCCGTGGTCGATACCACTTGCTTTTCGGGCAGCGTCCCGGCCGTCACGGTGGCCGGCCTCCCGGGCGGCACCTTCTCGGTGGACAATGGTGCCCTGATCGACCCCCAAACCGGCTTGCTGGACCTCAGCAGCACCCAGCCCGGGACGACCTACACCCTGACCTACACCACCAACGGGACCTGTCCCAATACAGCCGCTCAATCTCTCTTCATCCAGCCCGCAGACGACGCCGGCTTTTTGCTTCCCGATACGGTTTGTGTGAACGCCAGCAACCCCATTGCCACGGTGACCGGCCTGCCGGGGGGTACCTTTTCGGTCGACCAGGGCGCGACCATCGACCCGCTGAGCGGGCAGCTCGACCTGGCCTCGGTGGTGGTCGGCACCACCTATCAGGTCAGCTACCAGACCGCCGGGCCCTGCCCGGCCCAGCAGACCCAAAGCCTGTTTATCCAACCCCCGGCCGACGCCTCCTTTACCCTGGCCGATACCGTTTGCCCGGGTGGCCCGAATCCCCTGCCCCTGATCACCGGCCTGCCGGGCGGCACCTTCTCGGTGGACAATGGCGCCCTGATCGACGCCCAGACCGGCGAGCTGGACCTCGCCAGCACCACCAATGGCCAGAGTTATACCATCACCTACAGCCTCACCGGCGGCTGCGCCGCCTCGACGCAGCAGCAACTGACGGTTATCGACCAGCAGGCGCCGCTTGCGCCCAGCCTGCCCATCCTTACGGGCAGCTGCGACCTGCAGATTCCCTTCCCGACGACCCAGGACAATTGCGCGGGGACCCTTACCGGCTCGACCAGCGATCCGCTGCAGTATACCCTCAACGGTACCTACACCGTCAACTGGACCTTTGATGACGGGAATGGCAACCAGACCACCGCCCCCCAGACCATCGTGATCCAGGATGCCGAAGCCCCGCAGGCCATTTGCCAGAACCTGACCGTATCACTGGATACCAGCGGCACGGTCACCATCACCCCTGCCGGCATCGATGGCGGCAGCTTTGACAACTGCGAGATCGGTCAGATGAGCCTCTCCCAGGAGACCTTCACCACGGCCGACCTGGGCGTAAATGCGGTGATCCTCACCGTAACGGATGTGAATGGCAACAGCAGCACCTGTGCGGCCGTGGTGACGGTGATCAACTTTGCCCCGCCGGTAGCCCAATGCCTGGATGTGGCCATCTTCCTCAACTCGGCCGGTCAGGCTACGCTGACCCCCGCCCTGATTGACGGCGGCTCGACCGTCGGCTTTGGGGCGCCACAGCTTTCGGCCAGCCAGACCCAGTTTTTCTGCGAAGACGAAGGGCTCAATTTCGTGACCCTCTATGTGGAAGACGGCCTGGGGATCATGGATTCCTGTGTGGCCGAAGTCACGGTGCTGGACACCTTGCCGCCTTTTCCCTTGCTGAACAATGTGACGCTCTATCTGGATTCGGTGGGAACAAGTGTGCTGACGGTCGCCGAGGTGGATCAGGGCTCCTTTGATGCCTGCGAACTGGATGAGATCAGCCTGGCGCAGGACACCTTTGGTTGTGCTGACTTGGGCACCAGCCTGGTAGAAGTGACCCTGACCGACATCCACGGCAACGAGCGGGTGGCCACCACCGGCGTGACGGTGCTGGATACGATCCCGCCGACGGTGGTTTGCCAGGACCTGAGCGTAGAGCTGGACAGCCAGGGCGTAGCCATGGTGGCCCCCAGCCTGGTGGATGCCGGCTCCTTCGATGCCTGTGGCATCGCGGGGCTGAGCCTGAGCCAGAGCACCTTCACCGCCGCCGATCTGGGCGAAAACGAGGTCATGCTGACCGCGACCGACCCCAGCGGCAACCAGGACAGCTGCCTGGTCCGGATTACGGTCACCGACATCGCCTCCAGCCAGGACCCCTGGGCGCTGACGCGCCTGCAACTCTACCCCAATCCTGCGGGAGATTGGGTACAGCTCAGCTGGGACAGCGACTGGCGCGGGCCGGTGGAAGTGGTGCTGTACAATCAGCTGGGGCAGGTGGTGTGGCACCATCGCCTGGCCAAGTATGAGCAGGCCATGACGCAGGGGATCGACCTTCGGGGCCTGGCTAAGGGCGTGTATGCGCTGCAGCTTTCCGCTCATGGCTGGCATCTTTCCCGGCGTTTGGTACGAGAATAAGGAAGCGGCGGAAGAATTCTTTATCTTGTCGGCGTGTCTCAACCTCCTCTTTCCGAACGCCGGCGCATGTCGCAGAAGATCTCAGACCTCTTCTGGGGACTGAGCTTGGTTGCCTTGGGGCTGATCGTGCTGGAGTGGGGGCTGACCCGTTTTCCCCGGTTGGAAGTCGAGCTGCGCTCGGTCCATCGCCTGCTGATCCTGGGGCTGTGGGGGCTGGGGAGCATACAAGTATACCTTCAGAGGGAAGCCCATACCAGCCGCCGGCAGCAGCTGGCTGGCTGGTTGGAATGGGGCGCCCTTTGTCTGGCAGCCATCAGCATGGGGCTGTCGGCACTCCATGGGCGTTTTGCCCAGGTCGAAGTCTTGTTCAGCAATACGGTGGTGCTGTTGTTAGCGGGGTTGGGAGCCTCCCGGCGTAGCTTACGCCTGTATCGCCTCCGCCTCAACCCGGCCCTACTGTTTGCCTTGAGTTTTCTCTTGCTGATCCTGGCCGGGACCGGGCTGCTGCGCCTGCCGCCTGCTACCACCGCTGGCATCAGCTGGTCTGATGCCTTTTTTACGGCCACGAGTGCGGTGTCGGTTACCGGATTGGCGGTGGTGGATACCGGCACCGCGTTTACCCGCTTTGGCCAAACCGTCATTCTGCTCCTCATCCAGTTTGGCGGGTTGGGGGTCATGACCTTCGTGAGCTACTTTGGGTATTTTTTTCAGGGAGGGAGCGATCTTGCCAATCAGCTGCTCATCAAGGACTTTGTGCAAACACGGCGTCTGGGAGACGTCTTTCGCATGTTGTTTCGGATCATCGTCTTTTCCCTGGGTGTCGAAGCGGCCGGGGCCGTCCTGATTTTTCTGCAACTCAGCCCGGAACAGATTGGCCCCTGGGGGGACCGCCTGTTCTTTTCCGTCTTTCACGCCGTGTCGGCCTTTTGCAATGCCGGCTTTTCCACCCTCTCCGGCAGCCTCTACACCGAAGGCTTTCGCTTTGCCTATGGGTTGCATATGACCCTGGCTGGCTTGTTTGTGGTTGGCGGGCTTGGGTTTGCCATCATCTTCAATTTTGCCCAATATGGGCGATGGGGGCTGAGCTATCTCTGGGATCGCCTCTGGCAACAGCGACGCGTGGCCTTCCGGCCGTGGGTGGTGCAGTTTGGCACCCGGCTGGTATTGCTGACGACGGGCCTGCTTATCCTCGGCAGCACCCTTTTTCTGTTGGTGTCGGAATGGAATCACACCCTGGCGGCGCACCCCAGTTGGGGAGGTAAGCTCAGCAGCGTGCTTTTCACCGCCCTCACCCCGCGTACTGCGGGCTTCAATGCCGTCGATATGGCTGGCCTTAGCCGGGCGACGCTTATGCTGTACTTTTTTCTGATGTGGGTAGGGGCCTCGCCGGGTTCTACCGGCGGGGGGATCAAAACGACCACGCTGGCCGTGGCCCTGCTCAATGCGCGCAGCATCCTGCGCGGCCAGGAGCGGATCGAATGGGGCGGGCGTCAAATCTCCAATCGGTCCGTGCGGCGGGCCTTTGCCGTCATGCTGCTATCCCTCTTCGTGATTGGCCTGGGGACCTCGGTGCTGGCGGTGCTGGAGGCCTCCCATCATGCTTTTATCGATCTGTTGTTTGAGACTGTTTCAGCCTATAGTACCGTCGGCCTCAGCCTGGGGGTCACAGGTAGCCTAACGACCGGGGGCAAACTC
This sequence comes from Bacteroidota bacterium, assembly GCA_003696875.1. Taxonomy (GTDB): domain Bacteria; phylum Bacteroidota; class Bacteroidia; order J057; family J057; genus RFHL01. Next base: position 10,597 of record RFHL01000226.1, read on the forward strand.
ATGCTTTGCCTGGTGATGTTTACCGGGCGCGTGAGCGCCCTCACCCTGCTGATTGGTCTGGTGCGGCAACGTCCCCAGTCGCACAGCTATCGCTATCCACAAGAGGAAATCCTGATCAACTGATGGCCCTCAACCCAAATTCCTTTTATTGACCACACGCATCAGGGATTATGCCTCTGTCTCGCCCCCCTGAACGCAGAAGTTCCTCTTGGCTCTCGCTTCTCGCCTCTCGCCCTCCTGAACGTAGTGAAGTCCCGCTTGCGGGATCGTTTCTCACCTCTCAGATATGAAATACATCATTATTGGTCTTGGTTCATTTGGTTCCGAACTCGCCCGTACCCTGACAGGCATGGGGCACGAGGTAGTCGGGGTGGACCGGCACATGAGCAAAGTCGAAAAGCTCAAAGATGAGCTCACGCATACCATCTGCCTGGATGCTACGGATCAGGAAGCGGTGGATATGATCCCTCATCGCGATTGCGACATCGTGATCGTGGCTATCGGTGAGGACGAAGGGGCCTCCATCCTCGCTACGGCCCTGATGAAACAGGTTGGGGTGAAGCGCCTGCTCAGCCGGGCGATTTCGCCGCTACATCAGAGCGTGCTGGAAGCCATGGGCATCACCGAAATTTTGCATCCGGAGCGGGAGGCGGCCGAGCGCCTGTCACGGCGCCTGCACCTGAAAGGCGTCATCGACGCCTTTCAGCTTGACGCCAATTATCAGATCCTCGAAGTCGAGGTGCCAGCCTATCTGGTCGGGCAAACGGTGGCGGAAAGTCGCCTGCGTAGCCGCTATGAGCTCAATGTCGTGACGGTGATCAAAGCCGACACCCGGCAGACCCGCTGGGCTCGTCCCCAGGTTTTGGGGGTCGTCAAGCCGGATACCGTCTTTGGTGACCAGGACCGGGTGGTCGTCTTTGGGCATACCCGGGACCTGGAAAGATGGCTGAAGGAAGCGGCTGACAGCTGATCAATACCCCAAATTCGCCCCCAACCAGCGCTCCATCTCCTCGACCGTAAGCCCCTTCCGGCGGGCCAGGGCCCGCACCTGGTCCCGGGCCAGTTTGCCGATCCCAAAGTAGCGGCTGTCCGGGTGACCCAGGTACAGACCGCTCACGCTGGCGGTCGGGTACATGGCCAGCGACTCGGTCAGGCTGATGCCGGTATGCTTCTCCACGTCCAGCAGCGACCAGAGGGTGCGCTTCTCGGTATGATCAGGATTGGCCGGGTAGCCCGGCGCCGGGCGGATGCCCTGATAGCGCTCGCGGATCAGATCGTCGTTGTCAAGCTGCTCATCGGCGGCATAGCCCCAGAACTCGCGCCGTACGCGGGCGTGTAGCTGCTCGGCAAAGGCCTCGGCCAGGCGGTCGGCCAGCGCCTTGAGAAGGATGCTCCGGTAGTCGTCGTGGTCAGCCTCAAACTCGGCCAGCTTGGCCTCGATGCCGTGGCCCGTCGTGACGGCAAAGGCGCCCACGTGGTCGGGGAGGCCACTTTCCTGCGGGGCGACAAAGTCGCCCAGGCTCAGGTAGGGCACACCTTCCTTTTTCTCGGCCTGCTGCCGGGGGTTATACAGGCGGGCCAGGACCTCCTTGCGGCTATCGTCGGTGTAGAGCAGGATGTCGTCATCGTCCACGCTATGGGCGGGAAAAAGCCCAATGACAGCCTTGGCCGTGAGCCATTTCTCCTCGATCAGCTGGTCCAGCATGGCCTGGGCATCGGCAAAGAGCTTGCGGGCTTCTGCTCCTTTCTCCGCATCGTCCAGGATCTCGGGGTATTTGCCCTTCAGCTCCCAGGTATAGAAAAAGGGTGTCCAGTCGATGTAGGGTCGCAGCGCGTTGAGGTCATAGTCCTCAAAGACATGAATGCCCGGCTGCGCCGGGGCGGCGGGTACGCCCTGCGACCAGTCGATGGGGTATTTCTGGGCGCGGGCCTCGGCCAGCGAGACATAGCGCTTGGCCTGCTGCCGGGCCAGGTGGCCCGTCCGCAGCTTGTCATATTCAGCCTTGAATTCCGCCGCGTAGGCGTCCCGGTCGTCCTGAGACTCGGCCATCAGTTTCTGGGCCACAGGCACCGCCTTGGAGGCGTCCAGCACGTGGATCACCGGCCCGTGGTAGGCGGGGTCGATCTTCACCGCTGTATGAATGCGGGAGGTGGTGGCGCCCCCGATCAGCAGGGGCAGGTTCATGCCCCGCTTTTCCATTTCCTGCGCTACGTAGACCATCTCATCCAGCGAAGGGGTGATCAGGCCGCTGAGGCCGATCATGTCCACCTGATGCTCGACTGCGGCGTCGAGGATCTTTTGCAGTGGGACCATGACCCCCAGGTCGATGACCTCAAAGCTGTTGCAGGCGAGGACGACGCCTACGATGTTTTTGCCGATGTCGTGGACGTCGCCCTTGACGGTGGCGAGCAGCACCTTGCCGGCCGCTTGGCCGGTGCCGGCGGCTTTTTCTTCTTCCAGATAGGGGGTCAGATAGGCCACGGCTTTTTTCATCACCCGGGCACTCTTGACCACCTGCGGGAGAAACATCTTGCCCGCCCCGAAAAGGTCGCCCACGATGTTCATACCGTCCATCAGCGGCCCTTCGATTACATTGAGGGGGCGTCCGTACTGCTGACGGGCTTCTTCGGTATCCTCGTCGATGAAGTCGACGATGCCGTTAACCAAGGCATGTGAGAGGCGCTTTTCTACCGGATGTTCCCGCCAGCTCAGGTCGACCTTGCGGGTGGCTCCACTGGACTTGACGGTGTCGGCATAGGCGACGAGGCGTTCGGTGGCATCGTCGCGGCGGTTTAGCACGACGTCTTCGACGTAGGTGCGCAGCTCGGCGGGTATCTCTTCATACACTTGCAACATGCCAGCATTGACGATGCCCATATCCATACCCGCCCGGATAGCGTGGTAGAGGAAAACGGCATGGATGGCCTCGCGCACGACATTGTTGCCACGGAAGGAGAAAGAGACGTTGCTCACCCCGCCGCTGACGAGGGCACCAGGGAGATTTGCCTTGATCCAGCGGGTGGCTTCGATGAAGTCCACCGCATAGTTGTTGTGTTCTTCGATCCCGGTGGCGATGGCAAAGATGTTGGGGTCGAAGATGATGTCTTGTGGGGCAAAGCCGGCTTTTTCGGTTAAGATACGGTACGCCCGGGCGCAGATCTCGGTTTTGCGGGCCAGGGTATCAGCCTGCCCCTGCTCATCAAAGGCCATGACGACCGCGGCGGCGCCATAGGCCTTTACCAGTCGGGCGTGTTCGATGAAGGCAGCCTCGCCTTCCTTGAGCGAAATGGAATTGACGATGCCTTTGCCCTGAATGCACTGCAGGCCAGCCTCGATCACTTCCCACTTGGAGGAGTCGAGCATGATCGGCACTCGAGCGATATCCGGCTCAGCCGCTACCAGATTCAGAAAGCGGACCATGGCAGCTTTGGAGTCGAGCATGCCCTCGTCCATGTTGATGTCGATGATCTGGGCACCGCCTTCTACCTGTTGACGGGCTACAGACAGGGCTTCCTCGTATTTGTCCTCCTTGATCAGGCGGAGAAATTTGCGTGAGCCGGTTACGTTGGTGCGTTCCCCTACATTGACGAAGTTGGTCTCAGGGGTGATCACGAGGGGCTCCAGCCCGGAAAATTGCGGGTAGGGAAGGGGCTCCGGAATCACCCGCGGCGCATACTGCGCCGCGACCTCAGCGATGGCCCGGATGTGGTCGGGGGTGGAGCCGCAGCAGCCACCGATGATGTTGACGATGCCATCGTCGAGGAAGGGTTCCAGCAGCTCGGCCATCTGCCGGGCGGTCTGGTCATAGCCCCCAAAGGCATTGGGCAGACCGGCATTGGGGTAGGCGCTGACGGGGATGTGGGCAATTCGGGAGAGGTCGCTCACATACTGCCGCAGCTGGGCAGCGCCCAGCGCGCAATTGAGGCCTACGCTCAGCAGGTCGGCATGTGAGACCGAGGCCCAGAAGGCCTCGACGGTCTGTCCCGAGAGGGTGCGGCCGCTGGCGTCGGTGATGGTGCCTGAGACCATCACCGGCAGGCTGGGGAGCTGGCGTTCCTGCTTCAGCCGGTCCACGGCAAAGAGCGCCGCCTTGGCATTGAGGGTATCGAAGACCGTTTCGATCAGGATGATATCGGCCCCGCCGTCGAGCAGGCCGCGGCCTTGCTCATAATAGGCTTCGACCAGCTCCCTGAAGGTGACAGCCCGGAAGCCGGGATCATTGACGTCGGGGGAGAGGGAGGCGGTGCGGTTGGTGGGGCCCATAGCCCCGGCCACGAAGCGAGGCTTGTCGGGCTCGGCCTCCGTGAAGGCCTGGGCGGCCTCCTTGGCAATCTTGGCGGAGGCATAGTTCAGATCATAGACCGCCGCCTCCAGGCCGTAGTCGGCCTGGGCAATGGTGGTCCCGCTGAAGGTATTGGTCTCGATGATGTCCGAGCCCGCCCGCAGGTATTCCTCATGAATCGCCTTGATGATATCTGGTCGGGTCAGCGACAGCAGGTCGTTGTTGCCTTGGAGGGGCTTGGGATGGTCACGAAAGCGCTCCCCCCGGAAGTCTTCTTCCGTGAGCTTGTAACGCTGAATCATGGTGCCCATGGCCCCATCAAGGACCAGGATACGGGTTTGCAGCAGCTGGCGCAGGCGGGACTTGGTCGTGGGGGCGTTTAGAGTAGCGGGCATGAGCATACGTATCTTGACGGAGGGAATTTGGCTGTCAATGACGGGGCAAAGGTGCCAAAAATTGGCGGAAAATCCTTGATAAGCTTAGGCTGAGGAGGTATCTCCAGCCGAGGGGGGGCAGGCAGGTGAGATATCGGAATCTCCGGCAGGCCTCCGCATTTTTTTTGCAAATATGTTGCAACCTTTCTTTAAATTGATAGTATAACTATTGAAATTGAATACAAAACAAGCGCAGCCAATTGCTTTGCTTTCTCGGGATTTTTCCCTTTACCCGCTCAATACTTTACGTCCATGGAAGGAAATGTCATCTTGTCTATTCCCAAAGAGGAGATTCCTGCGCTTCGGTTTCCATCGCAGGATGTGCTGCAGGACCAGGAAGCCATGGCGCTGCGCCAGCAGCGGCTGGAAGAGGCCTCCGTGCGCGGCAACATGTTAAAGGATAAGGTGAAACTGGTCCTCCAAACCACGGAGGGACCTCGCATGGTGGAGACCACTGTCTGGAATGCTGGTCATTCCTATATCAGTCTGAAGTATGGCATGAAGGTGCCCATCCGGGCCATTCTGGATGTGCAGGCCTGACGCATGTGCCTAGCGGGTAGGTGGATAGAGGTCGGCCCTGGCAGAATAGGAGAAATGATTCTCTTGTGTGGCTTCTGCTGTCGTCCGTATTCACCTACGCAAGATAGATCGTTGAATTTTTTGGGTCCCCCGGGCTTCGCCCGGGGATGAGGCTACCACGGGTGCTAATGGCTGGAAACAGCTGTTAGCATTTTTTTGTCCAAGGAAAAAGGCTACCCCAAATGGGTAGCCTCCCTGGCCTTAGTATGTGAATCGTGATTGAGGGCGCACCTACTGCTTTCGTCCCTGTTCGATTTCTTTAGTCTTCCTCAAAATCAAGGGTGCTATCAGGCACGATGTCAAAGCGACGTAGCAGCGCTCGGTACTTCTCTTCCTGGGCGCCCTTGAGTTTTTGGCCATTGATCCGGATTACATCTTCCGTCACTTTGATCCGGAGGCGGCTCTCCCCGGGCTCGATGAGCCCGTCGGCGGTGAGCTCATGCCACAGCACATGACGCAGCTCCTGATGCCGGCGGTTGACCTGCCGTTCGATCTGCTGTAGTTGGGCTTCCATCTGGCGCATCTGGTGCTCGCGCGCGCGCATCTCGGCTTCGATCTGCCGCTGGATATGCGCCTGCTCGCGCTGGGCGAGCTCGCGGTCTCTCAGGGCGCCTTCCCGCTCTCGCTGCAGGCGCTCGGCCTGCCGCTGGGCATGTTCCATTTCCCGTTGTATGCGCTCAGCCTGCCGCTGGTTCCGCTCTACTTCCATCGCAGTTCGTTGCTCCAGGTCTACGTCCAGGTCGGGATCAAAGGCAAGCTCGTGTTCCA
>RFHL01000227.1 GCA_003696875.1 Bacteroidota bacterium
GGGCTGAGATGGAAAGGTTGCGCACATCTTCGCTGTCCAGTTTGAACTGGCTCATAAACTTCCGCAACTCCCCGCCAAAATCCCCATTGCCACTGCCCATGAGGGCCTTCTTCACATCGAGCAGATGGGTACTGTTGTCTACCAGGCTATCCACATACTTGGAGCTCATCACAGCCTTGCTGATGCGGTCAAAGAACTCCATTTCACCTCCGACGATGTCGATGTCGGCGTTCTTGAGGGCCTCGGCCAGCACGCTGGCCTGAGCCGCCGCGATTTCCTTCTGGATATTGATCTGGGCCAGATCGATGGCCTTTTCCTTCTCCAGGCGCAGCTTAAACTCTTCGTGCTCCTTGCCTACCCCGTCGAGACGCTTCATCGCCTCGGCTTTGGCCTCGACCGCCCTGGCCTCGGCGATGCCCTTTTGCTCGATGACCTTGGCCTCAGTGAGGCCCATTTTTTCCCGCGCAAGGGCCTGCGCTTCCAGGACTTTGGCCTCGGCCATGCCTCGCTCGATGGCGAGCTCGGCCTCGACCAGCCCCAGCTTTTTGTTGGCATCGGCCTGGGCGTCGCCTTTCATTTCGATGCCCTTGGCCTCGGCGATGGCCTGTTGTTCGAGGATATTGGCCTCAGCTTCGCCCTGCTTCTGGCGGGCGCCAGCTTTGGCCTCCAGGACCCGGGCCTCGGCCAGGCCGAGGGCGGCATGCTCTTCGGCGGTGGCATCGGCCATGATCTTCTTCGCCTCAGCTTCCTTGTCGACAGCTTCGCGCTCGGCATTGGCCTCGATGATGCGGCGCTGGGCGTGGAGCTGGGCGGCCTCTTTGGCAGCCTCGGCGCCCTTGATCTTCTCGACCAGTTGCTCCTCCGCCCGCATCTCGGCGGCGGTGATGGCCACCCGCTTCTGCCGATCGGCCTCAGCCTGGGCCTCGGTATCCTTGATTTTTTCCTGCTCCTCGACCACCTCTCGCTCTACGGCCACCCGGTCCCGGATCACATCCTGGATGTTTTTCCGCTCCTCTTCCAGCGCTTTTTCCTTCTCGATCGCGGCCAGGGACACGATGCGGTCCCGATCGGTCGCCTCCAGTTCCTTGTCCCGCAAGACCTTCTCGCTCTCTACCGCCTCGGTGCGCTCCTTGGCCTTGCGCGCCACGATGATGTCGCGCTGCTTGTTTTGTTCCTCTATTTCCAACTCGCGTTCCTTGCTGATACGGGCTTTCTCTGACTTGGCCAGCTCCTCCTCCTGGATCCGCTTGGTCTCGGCCTCTTCGCGGGCCTTGATGCTCTCGATTTCGCGCTTCTGGATTTCTTTCTTTTCGGCCAGCTGCCGGTCCAGTTCGAGGATCGCCTCCTGGGCCTCCACATCCTGCTTGCGAATGGTCTTCTCCTTTTCGCGCTGGATCTTGTTGGCTTGCGTGATCTGGTTGGCGGTCAGGTCGCGAATCTTCTTGATGCCCTCGGCGTCAAGGATGTTGTCTTCGTCCAGAAACTCGACCGGCGTCTGCTCCAGATAGTCGATCGCGGCATCGTCCAGGCTGTAGCCATTGAGGTCGTCGCCGATGATGTCCAGAATCTCCAGTTTCAGCTCCTTGCGGGAGTTGTAGAGCTCGATGAAGTCAAAGCTCTTACCCACCGTCTTCAGAGCCTCCGAAAACTTGGCCTCAAACAGGGTATTGAGCATCTCTGGGTCAGAGGCCCGGGTACAGCCGATGGTCTGCGCGACTTTTTTGACGTCTTCGGTGGTGGGATTGACCCGGACAAAGAAGGCGACCTTGATGTCAGCCCGGAGATTGTCCTTACAAATGAGCCCCTCCTTCCCCTCCCGGGAGATCTGGACCTGTTTAAGCGAAATATCCATCGTCTCGGCCATGTGCAGCAGGGGAATGACATACATGCCTTCAAAGGAGACTTTGGTCTTGCCCATGCCAGTACGCACCAGCGCCTTGCCCTGGGGCACCTTGCGGTAAAAAGTCATCACGATCAGGACGTAGACCACAATCACTGCGGCGGTGGCGATCCCGACAACCAGAAGAATTTGATAGAAGAGATCCATAGGTGTGTTTCGAAAAAATGAAAATGGAAAAACCAGTGATTAAGACGGGAAAAAGGAAGCTGTATCTTGGCAATAAAGACGGCTTTACACGTCAAATGGCATGACCATAAACTGATCGGTATGGGGATTGTACTCGACCACGATGGCCTGTGCCCCCCGGGGGATCGGCTCTTCCCCCTCGGTGCGCACATTGAGCAGGAAGTGGTGATCGCCTACCTGCAGGTCGGCCTGGCCGATTTTGCCGGGTCGCACCTCGGCGGTGATGCGGCAGGTTTTGCCCACGAGATCGCGCTTGTTGGTGCCGGTCTTGACGAGCTTGGTATGAATGGCTTTGAAGGGGCTGGTCAACAACTTGGTGGCAAAAAGTGCCACCAGCAGATTGGGCAGCAGGATGATGAGCGGCATCCACTCGCTGCGGTCTCCCAGATAATAGTTGGCCAGTAC
>RFHL01000228.1 GCA_003696875.1 Bacteroidota bacterium
CGCCAAGGGGCGGGCTGGGCGCGCTGGGGGGAACCCGTGCTCGCGGCGATCGGTATCGCCGCCTGTGTCCTCCTCCGGGGTCCGGGTACGGAGTTTATGTATTTTCAGTTTTGAACAGCTCGGGTCGCCCTAGCGAATGATCTCAATCTCGCGGGCTTGCCAGCCGCGCTCGGAGTTGTGCAGCTCAAATTCCATGATGTCGTCGAGACGAGGCGTAATGCCCCGGGGCAGCTCGGAGAAGTGGAAAAAGACTTCTTCGTATCCGAAAGCGTGGTTCATGATCCGGATAAACCCAAAACCCTCGTGCAGGGCGTAGCAGACGCCGCGCACCAGTGAGCCGTCCTGCCCCCACTCTTCAGTGGGCTGATCCTCAATGGGCAGCAGGCCCGGCAGGATGTAGCCGGAGGTGAAGGTATCGACTTCGAAAATGAGGTGCTTGGAGACATTGCGAAAGGCAATGAGCTCGACCCGGGTGCCCATGTTCTGGACCGCCTGCACCACCCGCTTGAAGTCCCCGTCGCCGGTGAGGATAAATACCTTATCGAGGTTGCGGGACTGCACCAGCATGTCGACCGCCATGTCAAGGTCGGCATTGGCCTTGCCCATGCGGGCCCCGTCCTCGTCCTGGTACCACTTGATGGCCTTGGTGATGACCTTGAAGCCAAAATTGCGAAGAATGGAATAATACACGTACTGACGGTTCCGGTAATCCGCATCCGTATCCATCCGCTCCTTGTCGTAGGTCAGGTAGGTATTGAGCCGGATGGGCGTACCCCCCTGCGCGCAATAGGCGCTCAGGATGTCATACTTCATATTATACCCCCCGTTCCGATTGATATTCGCGGCATCTACATATACGCCAATTTTCATATAGCAAAAATTTATTTACACAGAACTAATATGCTCACAATCATTATCTATAGAAAAATACTGCCTCAAAGGTCAGGAAAATCCGGGCAAAATGCAGAATCATCTTTCCTTATTTTGAACAAGTAGACCATTTTTCCTGATTCACCCTACATCCGCTCCGGGTGACCCCGCCTCCGAAATGCGCGCCAGCGCCCGCAGCACCTTCCGCCCCCGGTTGACAAAACCCCTGGACCCCATCGGCATCTGCGCCTCGATCGTCGCTTGCAGCTCCGGCTTGAGGCCGGGCTCCTGCCGGCAGGCATGAAGCAGAATGGTCATGGCGTGGACCTTGACCGCCGGCGGCTCCGGCGGGGAGGCCAACAAGCGAAAGCAGTGGTCCACGAGGTAGCCCAGGAGGGCTTCCGGCCAGGGCTCCCGCCGCTCGGCGGCGAGCGCCAGGACATTGCGGCGCACCGCCACGTGCACCGGCGCGCCCAGGTAGTCGATCAGGGTCGGCCAGTGCGGCGCCAGCATCTCGGGCCGGGCATCGCCCACCACCCGCAACGGCCATGCCGCCCGCTGCACCAGCAGCGGATCGTCGCCAAAGAGCACGTCCAGCAAAGCCTGAAAGCGCCCCGCATCCGTGCCGACCCAGGCCGCGATGGCCTCGGCCTGGGCCCGGGAATGGGTATCGGAGAGGATTTCCTGGAGGTAGGGTATGAAGTGGGAAAGTGGGGAAGTTAAAGATTCTGGGGAGATCCCGACCTTCAACAGAGAAGAGAGAAGTCGGGGGCTGGAGCAGGAAGATAGAAAAATGCGGGCAATGGGACTTGGTCGGAGCTGCCTTTTTGCCCGGCCGGGCTAAACGAAAAACGCGGCGGGAAGTCCAAGCTTTGTGCCTATCTTCTCTTCGCCCAAATCTATCCCCATGAAGCCAATCTCCCTCCTCCTGGTCTTGCTGAGTCTGACGGTGAGCCTGCGGGCTCAGATCTTCCTGACCCCACAGGTCGACTCCATCCCGATGCGGGATGGGGCGGTGCTCGCGGCCGATGTCTACCGGCCGGTGGGCACCCTGGCTCGTCCCACAATCCTGATCCAGACCCCCTACAACCGGCTGGCCTTCCGTTTTGGCTTGCCGCTGGGCATCGGGCTGGCGCTGGATTCCATTCCCTACAACCTCGTGATCCTGGACTGGCGGGGCTTTTACGGGTCCATCGGCGCGCTCGCGCCGGGGGCCAATCGCGGCGAAGACGGCTACGATGCGGTAGAGTGGATCGCCACCCAACCATGGTCCGACGGACAGGTCGCCACCTGGGGCCCCTCGGCCCTGGGGCAGATCCAGTTTCTCACCGCCCGGGAACAGCCTCCCCACCTGGTGTGCATCTGCCCGGTGGTGGCCGAGCCCTGGTATTTCTATGAGGAATACTATCCCGGTGGGGTGTACCGCACCGAATACATTGAGCAACTGGATGGCCTTGGCTTTGGGCTCTCCGGGATTTTGCAGGCCAACCCGATCTACAACCTCTTCTGGGCCTTTGCCGAACAGGAAACCTGGTATCCCGGGGAGATCAACGTTCCCACCTTCATGATCGGCGGCTGGTACGACCACAACATTGAGCCCTCCCTGCGCTTCTTTGATGCCCTGCAGTTTGATTCGCCCCCGCCGGTACAGGACGCACACCGCCTGCTGGTGGGCCCCTGGGCCCACGGCGGGTTCGGGGTCGCCCGCCCCGGCGGCGTCAACCAGGGCGAACTCTCCTTCCCGGCTGCCGCCGGCTGGAACGACTCGCTGGCGCGTGCCTTCTTTGACCACTATCTGCTGGATAGCGCCAATGGCTGGGATGCAAGCCCGCCCATCACCTACTTCCTCCCCGGGGAAAACAGCTGGCAGGAAACCGACTTCTGGCCGCCGGTGCGACCGCTGGCCCGCTGGTATCTGCAGGGTGACGGCAGCCTTGCCCCTACCCTGCCCACCACCCCCGACAGCCTGAGCTGGCTGTCGGACCCGCACGATCCCTCCC
>RFHL01000229.1 GCA_003696875.1 Bacteroidota bacterium
CTACCTTTCCACCGTCCTCACCCTGACCCTGCTGGCCCTCAAGCCCACAGAGACCTCCCGGGCCTGCGGCTGGTATATGGAGGATATCCTCCTGCAGTATTCCTTTCTGGACCCTGCCACCACGCAGCTACCGGATTTTAGCCCGCTCTTTCTGAGTGTGGACCGCTTTTACGACTTCAGCTGGACCGAGTCCAGCTTCCGGCAGCGCGACAACCTGAGTGAGTGGCACACCTACTTCAAGGAGAAAGTCCCGCGTGAAGCCATCGCCGAGGTCGTATACCGCTGGCCGGTCGAGGACCTCGTGGCCGTCAAGGAGTGGGTGGACAGCAAAGGCAAGAAGTCCCCCCCGGCCGACTCTGCCCAAAACCAGCCCCTGGTGCAATTCTGGAAAGAAGAGCGCTGGAGCGTGCCCATCTGCTACCTCGAGTTTGCCAAGCGCTGCGAGCCCCACGCCACCCGCAACCAAGACCTGGGCGACTGGGACATCTACGATGATGAAGGGCCTGCAACAAACGACATGATGGCCCTCATTGCCGAGGGCGAGCTCCGCTATGCAGAGACCAAGGACGACTTTATCAAGCTGCGCTACGCCTATCAGGTCGTGCGCCTCGCCCACTATGCTGGGCTGTACAAAGACTGCGTACAGCTCTATGACCGGTTGGTGACACCGCTCGGCTCGGTCGAGAGTCTGATCCATGACTGGGCCCTCGGACACAAGGCCGGGGCCCTCATGGCCCTGGGGCAGTCCGTCGAGGCCAACTACCTCTTTTCCCGGGTCTTTGAGCGCTCGGCCGTCAAGCGGGTGCCCGCCTGGATGAGCTTCTCGGTGCAGGATGATGCCGAGTGGGAAGCGCTGCTGGCGCGCTGCGCCGATGACCACGAGCGGGCCACCCTCTACCTGATGCGGGGCATTGATTACTATGCCCGCACCCTGGAGGAAATGGAAAACATTCTGGCCCTGGACCCTGGCTCCCCTTACCTGGCCCTGCTGATGGCCCGCGAGATCAACAAGGTAGAAAGTGACCTCCTGGCCTGGGATTTCGACTTTGAGTTTCCCATTGAGCAGCGATACGAAGGGCAGGAAGTGGACAAGGCTCATGCCTACCGGCTTGAGCTACAAGCATTTGCCCGAAAGGTCATCAGCGCGGGGCAGGCCCCGCAACCGGATTTCTGGGCCCTCTGCGACGCCTGGCTGTCCTTCCTGGGCAGTGATTTTGGCGAAGCCGAGCGTCGCCTGGCGGCGCTGGTGCGCAGCACCCAAGATCCCGTCATCCGGCGGCAGGCCGAGCTCTTTCAGTGGGTGGTGCAGGTGAGCGCGCTCGAGGCACTGCCTAAGGCGACCGAGAGCCGGCTCTATGACCAGTGGGCCGCCATGGACTTTGGGGATGATCCCCATGCGCTCAAGGAAAAAGCCGAGATGTACATGCGGGGGGCCTTTGCCCGACTCTATGAGCAGGCCGGCGAAACCGGTAAGGCCTACCTCTGTCGCAGGACCTTTGAGGACCTCGTCTACCGGCCGCAGCCCGCGGTCGTCGATGACCTGCTGCTATGGCTGGACCGGGTCAAGGCCGAGGGAGGAACCTCCTTTGACCGCTACCTAAGTAAGGAGCGGCTGGGGGTAGCCGACCCCGAACCCCAATTGCTGGAGATGAAGGGCACCATGGCCATGGCCATGGGCCACTGGGCGCAAGCCCGCGGTTTTTATGAGCGCGTCCCCCAGGCTGTCCGGGAGGCCAGTCCGGGCTTTGCCCTGGGGACAGACCCCTTCATGGCCCTGAACATTGACTGTATCAATTGCTTTGAGGGCACCGACAAGACCCACACGCGCCTGTCGCTAGCCAAAGAACTGGCAGAATTGACCCAGGCCATCCGGCGGGACTCCCTCCCCGCAGCCCTCTTTGATCTCGGAACGGCCATCTACAACATCAGCTACTTTGGGCCCGCCTGGCGGGGTACCGCCTATTTTCGTAGCAGCAGCGACTGGGGCTATACCGCCGAAGTCCTGCACCCGCTCTACGCCCAGACGTCCCAGCGCACCCTGGCCGAGGAGGCCATGTATCAGGCCGAGGCCTGTTTCCTGGCGGCGATGCGCCGGTCAAGTGATCCGGAGTTTTCGGCCAAGGCGGCCTTTATGGCCGGCAAGTGCGCCCAAAACCGCTATTACCTCGATGGGTACAGCGACGAAAACATCGACGAGGTCTGGGAGGTCAAACCCCGGTACCGGGACCCTATTAACCAACTGATCGACCAATACGGCAACACCCGCTTCTTTGAGCAGGCCAAGCGCGAATGCGCCTACCTCGATATGTACACCTGGCTGCGCAACAACCGGTAGGTTCGACCAGGTTCAGGCCCTCTTTTGACAAAGATCGAAATGCTGCCTCATTCCGAGCCTGTTGCAGTGTGTCCCCTCAATCTTTTGTCTCGCTTCTCGCCTCTAACCTCTCCACATATGACGGACTACTCTCGCCGACAGTTTATTCGCCGCAGCGCTACTGCGGCAGGCTTAGCGGCCCTCAGCCCCGCCTTTTCCTTCCACATCCTAAAAGCAAAGCCCCGCCTCGAGGAACAAGTACTCGGGCATGGGGGCTTTCGGTACCGGGTAGAGACAGGCTGGGGTAACCTGGATCCCGGGCAGTTTCCGGTAAACAACTGCCACGAGATGGTCATGGACAGGGAAAAGCGGCTTATCATGATCACCGATGAGGTCAAAAACAACATCCTCATCTACGACAAATCAGGCAAACTCCTGGACAGCTGGGGACACGAATTCCCGGGTGGTCATGGGCTCACCCTCTGGGACGCCAATGGCGAGGAGTTTTTGTTTATCTGCGATCCAAATTTGGGCAAGGTCTTCAAGACCACCCTGGACGGTAAGATTCTGCTGACGCTGGGGCATCCCAGCGAAGTGGGGGCCTACGAGGCCGATTGGGCCTTCAAGCCCACCGAGACAGCAATCGGCCCTAACGGGGACATCTATGTAGCCGACGGGTACGGCTCCAACTGGATGCTGCAATACACCGCCGAGGGCGAGTTCATCCGCAAGTTTGGGGGCCGTGGCAATGCCGACGATCAGTTTCTGACGGTTCATGGTGTAGCCGTGGACCGGCGGCACGCAGGCTCCCCCACCCTTCTTTGCACCTCCCGCACCCACAATGCCTTCAAGCGTTTTACCCTCGATGGCCAATACCTCGGAACGCTCTTCTTGCCAGGGGCCTACGTATGCCGACCGGTGATCCACGGTGACTACCTCTACGCCGGGGTCTGCTGGTCACGGTTGAGATACCTCAACCAAACCGACAACTCCGGTTTCGTTACCATTATAGATAAGAACGACAAGGTGGTGTCCAATCCAGGGGGAACCAAGCCTACCTATCGCAAGGGCGAATTGCAGCTTATGGTACAATCAGACCCTGTCTTCAAACACTGCCACGACGTGTGCGTCGATGACGACGAAAATATCTACGTCTGCCAGTGGAACGCTGGTCAAACCTATCCCATCAAGCTGCATCGGGTATAGCGAGAACAGCCTCGGCCGGGGCTACCGGCTCAGGAGCCGGGGTCTGGTCTTTGGCAAATTCGGCCTGTACGGCCTCCACACTAGTGCCCCCGGCCTTCAGAATCTGGGGCAAGGCCTCGGCGATGACGGCAAGGACGCCTACAATATCGGCCTGCTGCAGATGACGGGTAAGCGTGAGCCGCATACCCGTCCGGAGCCGGGGTACACTAGGAAAGACCGAAAGGTTGACAAAGTAGCCTGCTTCCATCAGACGGTGCATGAGTTGGAAACCGCCTTCGTGGGCGCCGACTTCTACAAAAGCAATGGGCGAGGACAGATTTGGGTAGAGCGGCACCCCCATTTCGGTGGCATAATGCCGCATCCACTTGAGTCGCTGCTGAAGCTCGGCCTGCATGACCGGCAGTTCGGGGGAGAGATGTACCCGTGCCGAGGCCATACCGGCACCCAGCATCGCGGGCTGCAGGGGCCCGCCAAAGATCAGGGTACTTCCCAGGGTACGCACTTCCTGCTTCATTTCCTGGTTGGGGAAAATGATGGCCCCACCACCGGCAGCGAAGCTTTTGTTCAGCGAGGCGGTCATGATCACGCGCGGGTGGCCACTGAGCCAGGAGTTGACATACCCGGAGCCGTAAGGCCCCGTCCAACTGATCCCGTGTGCATCGTCCATGTAGAGCCAGAGATTGTCATAGGCCTCCAGCAGCCGCATCAGGCCCGGCAAGGGCGCCAGATCGCCATACATGGAGTAGACCCCGTCGCCAAAGTACCAGATCTTTCGATATTTGTTTTGCAGCTTGTTCAAGCGGTTTTCGAGCATGTCGAGGCGACTGTGCCGGATCAGCTCAATGTGCACCCCCCGGGCTCGTAGCAGTTGGATGGCCATCCCCAGACTCGCGTGGGCCTGGTGGTCCATGATGACCGCATCGCTGTCCTTGACGACCAGCGGCACCGCAGCCAGGTGGCCGAGGGTGGTGGTCGGCGTCACGAGGGCGGGCGCACCAAACATTCGGGATAGGAGCGCTTCGTATTCTTCATACAAACCCAACTCCATAAAGGTCCGGGAAGAAGAAAACTGGGTCCCATACCGGCCGATGGCCTCCGCAGAGGCGACTTTCAGGCGGGTATCCATCTCCAGGCCCAGATAGCTGCAAGACCCGAAATGTACCAGTTCACGACCTTGGACCTGTATGGTACGGCCCTCTAGCCGCTCATTCTCGGTGCGGAGGTGCGCCACTCCTTCCCGGATACCCCGGGAGATGTTTTCCATGGCCGAGGTCAGATTTTGCCCGTTTCTGGTGGTAGTCATAGCTGAAGGAGGTAAAAAGGGTGGAACAAGCATGGTAACTGCCGTAAACCTACGCCTCGCCTTGCCGACAAGAAAGGGAGGAAAAACCCACTTTGTACCAGTGAAAGCGCCTACGCCCCCGGCCCATCCTTTGCCCAGGGGAATATTTTTGCCCAAAAAACCATTCGAAGTCCTAAATTTGTACCAGCCTCTCCTGCCCTCCTTTGCTTTCCCTACATGAAAAATCGTACCCTTTGGCAACTATGGAGCCTCCTGACGGAGGCTGAGCAGGTACATATGGGGCAATGGCTCCAGACCGAGCTGGGCGAAACCCAGGTATATATTCAACGCCTGTACCGCTGCCTCCTGGGACAGACCACAGCTCCGACCCCGGCGGCCCTCTGGCAGGCCCTTTATCCCGATGCGCCCTTTAACGATGACCGGCTCCGCAAATTGATGCGCGATCTTAGCCAGTGGTTGGAGGTATACCTGGCCACGCGCACCTTCCTGGCTGATCCCGAAGCCCGAGACCGGTACTTACTCCGTGGCATCAGCCAGCGAGGCGGCAAAGCCTTGTTTGAACACCTCTTGCGCCGGATATGGCGCAGGCACAGCCGCCGGCCGGATCGCTCAGCGGCCTTTTTCCGGCAGCAATTCCTGCTGGAGACCGAGCAGTGGGAGCATCAGCTTTCCCATCACTATCAGGCCGCCATCGACCCGGCACCACTGCAGCGCGCCCTGGAGCGCTGGTGGCTCCATGAGCGGATGGAGCTTCTCTGCCTGGAGGCCGCCCAGGCGCACCGGCAAGGTAGCTCCGTTACCCTCAACGACCCTCTCCTATCCTATGCCCAGGCACAGGCAACCTCGGCCAACCTGCCTGCCCTGCGCCTGTACCTGGAGGTGTACCACCTCCTGAGAGGCGACAGCGACAAGGACGCCCAGGTCGTCCGGGAACAGCTGCAAGCCGTCGGATCCCAGATCCAGGCCCATGAGCAACGCAACCTCCTCAACCTCCTCCTCAACTACCACATCGGCGCTCTCAATGCTGCCGAGAGTGATCTGCATGCCCGGGAGATCCTGAACCTTTACCAATGGGGCCTCGAAGCCAGAATCCTCCTCCGGGATGGACATCTGGCCTGGAATCAGTACAAAAACATCCTCACCATCAGCCTGCGGCTGAGGATGCCAGACGTCGCCTGGGCTTACCTCCACGACCTGCGCCCACTCCTGCCCCAGGAACTGCGCGAAGACGCCTATCAATTCAACCTAGGGCAGTACTACTTCTCTCAGGGGCGCTTTGCCGAGGTGATTGCCACCTATCGTGAGCAGCGCTTTGCGCTGCCTTTGTATGATGTACAAGCCCGTGCTTACCTGCTGCAGGCCCACTACGAACAGGAGGGCCCAGGGACCGAATGGCTTATTTCCATGACCGAGTCGGCCCTGCGCTATGTGCGGGAGCAACAGCTCCCGCCCCTCCATCAAAAAGGCTATCAGAACTTCTTCCGCCTGCTGCGGCGGCTGATGGCGGCCTCCACCCCGGCGGCCATCGGCCGCCTCACCCGCATTTTGCCCGAAACCCAACCCCTGCCCCAC
>RFHL01000230.1 GCA_003696875.1 Bacteroidota bacterium
ATCCTACCCAGGTCTGATTAATTGCTACCCAGATTTCCCGTTCAACTTCATTTGGTAGCAATCTTCATGCTTGATCACATCAGCAATCGCATTCAGGCTTCCTTGCTAGACAATAATCGCCTTACGGTTCGCATCAGCCCGCATGACCTTACTCCACTTTTGAAAGAAGTCGTATCGCTGCATCGTTTTGCAGCCCGAGAACGAAAACAGAAAATCGTCCTGGATGCCCCGAATAGCATCCAGGCCCTGGTCGATCCGCTCCGGATTCGGGAGGTCTTTGATCAGTTGATCAGCAATGCGATTCGCTTCTCCCCCAGTGGAACCCGGATCACCGTCCGGCTGATGTCCACCCCAAGCGCCGTCCGGATTCAGGTGGAGGATGAGGGCCGCGGGATGGGCTGGATGGAGCAGCAATCGCTGTTTTCCTCCCAGATGGGAACCCTGGATAGGCATGATCGCCGGTTTGGCCTGGGCCTGATCATCGCCAAGCGGCTGATTGATCTGCACCAGGGCCGCATCTGGGCATACAGTCCGGGCACCGGAAAGGGGTCTACCTTTTACGTGGAGCTCAGAGGCCAGGCAGCCCAAAGCTAACGCGCAAAAAATTTTACCTTTACCAGCCGATGGGGCGTTCCCATCGGCTGTACTTGTATATATGCGCATCCTCAACGGCCATCTGTACCCTGACGAAGCGCCCGAATGCCGGCTGCTGAACCGCAGCTTCCGCTTCGGGGACGGTCTGTTCGAAACGATTCGAATTTACCGGGGGCGCCCTCTCTTTCTGGACGCCCACCTCCACCGCCTGCAGCAGGGCATGGCCCTGCTGCAGATCCATCCCGAAGCCCCCGACTGGGAGGCGAAGATCCGCGCCAGCATCCAGCAGCTGCTGGCGCACAACCAGATCGACCGGCACGGCAAGCTGCGCCTGCACGTCTACCGGGACGGGGAGGGAGCCTACACGCCCATGAGCGACACGGCAGCCTATGTGATGGAGGCCTACGCCCTCAAGGAGGACTTTTTTGCCAGCGATGTCCCGCTGCGGCTCACCGACTACCGCGAACTCCTCCTGCAGCCCGGTCCCCTGGCGGCGGTCAAGACCGCCAATGCGCTCCCCTACGTCCTTGCCGGGCGCTACGCCCGGCAGCAAGGCTATGATGATGCGCTACTCTACAGCGGCCCTCAGGTAGCCGAGAGTTCCCGCGCCAACCTCTTTGTCGTGCAGCAACAACGCGTCTTTACGCCGCCCCTCAGCGCCGGCTGCCTCGACGGCATCATGCGCCGCCAGGTCATCGACCTCTGCGAGCGCCTACGTATTCCTTGTCAGGAAAAAGGGCTGAAAGCCCGGGACC
>RFHL01000231.1 GCA_003696875.1 Bacteroidota bacterium
CGACGGGAGCGACGGGCAGGTCCTCTGGCAGCGCTACGCCCGCGACCAACTCTACGGTAGCCCCCTCTTCGCCGACATCAGCGGCGACAGCATCCCCGATGTCTTCATCAGCGGCCGCGATGCCCAGTTCTACGCCCTTGACGGCGTGACGGGATTCCTGATCTGGGAATTCTGGGCCGACAGCCAGGGTAGCGCCCTCGACTCCGGCTGGTACAACTTCTACCTGCCCCAGTGGATCCCCGACCAGGACGGCGACGGCCTGCGCGACCTGCTCGTCACCAATGGGGGCGACCCCACCCTTGCACCTCCAGTACAGCAGCGCCCAGCCGGCTACCTCATGGCCCTCAGTGCCGCCGACGGCCATATCCTCCAGCTCGACAGCATGCCCGACCGGCAGGAGACCTACCATTCGCCCTTGCTCGCCCACTTAGGTCGCCCCGACGATCCGCAGATCCTTTTTGGTAGTGGCGGCGAGACCGTCGGCGGTAGTTACTGGCGGGTCGCGCTCGACAGCTTCATGACCAGCGGTCTGCGCAGCGCTACCGCCCTGCTTTCCCACGATGACAAGGGCTACATCGCCGTCCCCAGTCTCGCTGACCTCAACCACGACCAGCGGCCCGACCTCATCATCCCTCAGATGAAGGAAGCCATCATCGCCCTGGACGGGCATAGCGGGCAGGAGCTCTGGCGTGTCCCCCTGCCTGGGGCCGAGTGCTACGTCTCCCCCACCCTGGGCCAATTTACCGGCGATCCCACCCCCGACGCCTTCGTCGTTACCTCCCTAGGCAACTGGCCCTTTTACCAGCAGGGCCTCAAGCTCCTCATCGACGGGGCCACCGGCGAGGTCGTCTGGACCGAGAGCGGCTTTCCTTTCCAGCTCACCTCCGGCAACGCCTACGACTTTGACGGCGACGGCTACGACGAAGTTCTCTACCCCAATAGCGAGGATGTGGGCTTCCAGACCGTGGATTACCACCATCAGTTTTACCGCTATGACTTCAACGACAGCACCATCACCGCCCTCGACAGCCTGCGACCGGGCATGGTCGTCTTTTCCATGCCTCTGATCACCGATCTCGACAACGATCAGCAGGGAGACTTCATCGTCGCCACTCATGACAACCCCTCCCATTGGTACCAGCCCAACGGCTTTTCGGTTTACCGCTTTGACCTGGGGCCGCTCAGCGGCCCGGTGGCCTGGGGCGGGTATCAGGGCAGCGCCGGCAATGGCGTCTACGCCCTGCACCTGAGCCTGGACATAGAGCCGCTTGCCCGCGCGCCTTTGCGCTGGCGGGTCTACCCCAATCCGGTGCGGGAGACCCTCTGGGCCACCCTAGACGACGAGCAGGCCCCCGAGGGGCTGCATCTATGGGACCTACAGGGGCGCCTCCTGCGCGGGTCGCGAGGCCAAAACAACCTTTCCGTGGCGGGACTCCCCGCCGGTGTATACCTGCTGGAGGGCCGGCTGGGCGCCCGCCGCGCCCTGGCGCGGGTAGTGGTGTATTGAGCCATATAAAAAAATGACTCCCCTTATCGAGAGCGATAAGAGGAGCCAAAATCATATTGTAAGACCAGTTCCTTACTCGGTTTTCTCCAAATCAAGGGAGCTATCGGTTTTGATGTTGATTCCAAAGAATTCGAATTCAAAAGAAGTGAAAATGGTCATGGTATTGCGGGTGAACTCTAGCACATCGTACACGATGGTGATTCCATCCATCGTCATGCTTAGTTTTTCATCCTCGGCGTTGTAGGACCATTCAAAGTCGGTGTCCTGACCATCCTCGGTGTATACTCCGGTTCCATCCTCATTGAACTGGAAGGTGATCTCCTCGGTAATGGTATAAGTCGAATCTGTGACCACAGCCACGCCGTCTTCAAAGGTGCTTGTCTTACCGGAGACAGCCTTCCAGGTACCCGTATTTTGGGGAAGCACTTTTTCTAGGTTTACACAAGCACTTAGTACAAAAGCAAAGGCCAGAAGGCTAAAGATCAGATTGATTTTCTTCATGTTCTCAATTAAAATGGGCACTGAACTCATTTTCAGCCCGGCAAAGGTAGGCCAAATTCCATTATGATGCCCATGAATTGATCCCCAAAAGGCACTTGGACCCCAATTTCACCGTATCTCGACCCTTATCCCTGAGATTACTCCCGGACCATACGCACAAACCCTAAGGGCTGGCCCTCCCTCCAGACTTTGAGGGTATACAAGCCCTCGCTCCATGCTTGTAGGGGAATAGGAAAACGCGTCCCATAGCTCTCTCCTTCGAAAACCGTTTTTCCCAGCAGTTTTTCCCAGCAGATCATAGGCCACCCATCGGAGGGGCCCTGCAGGCAGGCCCTCCACTTCCAGGACAGCAAAATCCGTCGCAGGATTGGGGTAGACCTTCAACCTGGAGGATCGTAACAGGGGTAGCATCGTAGCCAGTGACCTGATCTTCGAGTACCTGCAGCTGATTCACGAAAAAGAATTGGCCCTTGCCTAGGCCGACCCGGCATTCTGGACTGGTCGCAACCTCCAGCTCAACGAAGAAATCGGGAGCCTTACGGATCAGTATCGGACTACCCGGCTCACCGAAAGAGAAGCCATTGTCTTCAGAGACTTTCTGGGCGATCTGACCCAACTAGCTACAGTCGAGGCCGCTGGCCGCCCGAATCCCGAAGCCTACCAACTCCTGATTCAGGGAATCAAGAAAAAGCTGAGCGAACTCTCTAAAATCCAGCTAAAAGAAGGCCGCAACCAAATGACGCTGAGTCAGAGGGCCATCGACGATGTGGAGTTGTTCACCCAGATAGAGATCTACTCTCTGATTTTCCTGGCCATCATCGCCCAGATCATCATCCTCTACAATCCCAAGCGGGATCCGGAAGATATTCCCATTGCCTAAGGCCTAGGGATGTCCCAGCCCAAAAGTACCTTCCGCCGCCGAGAAGATCAGGTCATCTGTATCCCCAAACAGGGTAGCCTGTAGACGCAGTCTTACCCGCTGCGTCGCGACCCCATCGGCATTGGGCTCGTAGGGCTCGGCTGACAGGAGTTCGAAATAGCTCTCCGCCGGCTGCTCGCCGGCAGCAGAGCGGTACACCCGGCCTTCAGCATCGGTCCAGGTAACCTCAACCGTAGCAAACTGATACGGATCTGGCTGCCGCGTACGCAAGACTTCGTAGGAAAAATTGTGCTCGCAGAGCACGGGATCGGCGGCAATGGTCTTGCAGGTAGTCGCCTGACAGCCCGTAGCATCGGTGACCGTGAGGCAGACTTCGTAGTGGTCAGGGTCGGCAAAGAAATAGCCGGGATTGCCCAGGGTGGCCGTATATCCATCCCCAAAATTCCAGAGGTACGTATAGGGTGGCTGCCCATTTTGGACCTCGGCAAAAAAGGTCACAAAGGTGAGGCCCGGATACAGCTCGTGCCGGAAATCAACCTGACAGCTGCTATCAGCCAGATTGACCGGATTGCAGATGCTGGTGGTACACCCACTCGGGTCCAGGGTCTCCAGGCATACCTCCGGGTTAAGCAACGTGCTGTCGGTGTAGATGTGCACCGGATTGGCCTGCTGGGAGATGGTCCCATCGCCAAAGTCCCATTGGTACACATTGTCGGGATGAACATCCCCTTCGTTGGTGAATTGCACTTCGTACATCATGCGACCCGGCGGGGCCTCACCGGTGTAGAAATCATAGTTTCCTGGCGCCAGCGCTGAGTCCATGCGCGGGCTTTCGCCCGCGGAGAGGAGCCGGTAGTGCCGCATGGCAATCTCCAGGCTCCCCCCGGAACCATTGACCGGCTCTAGACGGCCAGTATACACCAGCACACCTTCTTCGTCTTCCGAAAAGGTGGTGGTCATAAAATAGTCCTGCCGCCCGGCCTGAAGCTGAAGCGCCTCTCCCGCCATGTTTCCACGCACCTCAAAGACAATATCGCCCTCGTAGGGCTCCGGGAGATCTTGCACCCCGCAGGCCAGTCCGGCCAGCGCGAGCCAGCTTATTCCCCTCCAGCGAAATACGCGCTTAAAAATTGAAGATATCATAGGTCAGCATCAGTCGTACTTGTAAGTCGCGGTCCAGCCGCGCCGATTCGAAAAAGCTTGGGTCCGTCAGGTCACGCCAGCCGTAGCGGGCCTGCAGACCCAGGTGAAGCCCACGCCCCAAATAACGGCTATACCCAAGGGTCACCGCCGGGTTCCAGCGCCGGAATCCCTGCCGGTAGCCCCAGGCCAGTTGGCTCCCCCGGGGCTCCCGGCCCGCCTCGGTGCGTTGCTCGGTCGACACC
>RFHL01000232.1 GCA_003696875.1 Bacteroidota bacterium
CCCTTGACCTGAGCCAGCATCCTCAAGGCCTGTACACCGTCCGGATTCGCACCGAGAGCGGTGCCGTCATGAGCCGCCGGCTCCTGCTGGCGCAGCCGTAGGCGGTGCTTTATGCCCTGTGATGCCCCCCGCCCGGTCTCGAAGATTGGGCGGGGGCATGGCTTGTGGGCCGGTTATGGCAAAAACCCATTTGTTCTCTCCCCGAGCTCAGTTTTACCAATCAAGAAGTGCAGGGAGGCAGGGCCTCATCGTCGTGCCGGTGCAGAAGGTGCGGCTAGAATAGCCAAAGAGAGGGGGAATGCGTATCTTCAAGCATGGAATTCAGCTTTGACATTCATGGTTATCTTAAACCCTATGGCAAGGTCATCACCGATCTTGATTCATGTTCGGCTGGCTTCGTAGAACCGTTTGAACCAGACTCCACACGGCACCAGCTCTTTCAGGGGTATGTCAGCTATAATGAAGACCTTAAGCAGCTGCTTGGCAGCATTCGCTACGCTCAGTGGATTGATGGAAGTTTCATCAGTACAAAGGTCAACCCAGCCGACATAGACTTGGTCAGCTTTATTGACCATCAAATCGTAGACCAGCATGAGACTGATCTGGCGCGTTTTATTGCGCAAACCGGGAAAGAAACCTACGGAGTTGATGCATATATCGTAAGAATGTACCCTGAAGAACACCCATACTATATTCGCACCCAATCTGACCTGGTATATTGGGAGCATTGGTTCAGCCAAAGCATGAAAAATCGCCGCAAACGGCGCTTTCCAAAAGGATTCCTTGAAATTACATATTGAGTGATGGAAGCACTAATCAGCAAAAAAGCCGCCCGTGTACTGGACCTGCTCGAGCAGATCGAGTCAGTCAATGAGATGATCCGTTTACATGAGGGAGACGCCTTTATGCAGGGGCAATACCAATCCAGGAAACAGCAGTTCATCCAGGACCTAGCAGAGGAACTCAAAGCGTTTGATATCGAGCCGCACGACCTGGCAGCGTGAAAGAAGAAAGATGACACCGGCTCCTGCACGGCCAGACTTTTATTGGCGGACCGCAAGAACCCTTCAGAATACTGACAAACATTGAATTTATGGCGAATTGCCATTCTCACCTACCCTGTCAAACAGGCCAATTTGGATAGGGAGGCGGCTCCATAGTTCCCCCCTTTCTTCCCCCGCCCCTCAACAAAAAGCGCTGCCGTCGGTTCCTTGGACATGCAAACCCAGACTGCGACTATCCGCACCCATATGGAGGCTCTGATCCAGGGCCTGTGCTCCGGCCTGTACGAGCGCGAGCTGCCGATGAAGCTCGCCCTGCTCAGCGCCGTGGCCGGCGAAAGCATCTTCCTCCTCGGCCCCCCGGGGGTAGGCAAGAGCCTTATCGCCCGCCGGCTCAAGTTTGCCTTCCGGGACGGGACGTCCTTCGAGTACCTCATGAGCCGCTTCTCCACCCCCGATGAGATCTTTGGCCCCATTTCCATCAAAAAACTCAAGGAAGAGGACAAATACGAGCGCCTCACCAGCAAGTATCTGCCCGGCGCCAACATCGTTTTTCTGGATGAAATCTGGAAGTCGGGCCCGGCCATTCAAAACGCCCTGCTCACCATCCTGAATGAAAAGATCTACCGCAATGGCGAGCAGGAGATGTATGTCGACATCAAGGGCATCATCACCGCCTCGAACGAACTGCCCCCGGAGAAGGAGAGCTTTCAGCCGCTTTGGGACCGCTTCCTGCTGCGCTACGAGATGGGCGGCATCCGCGACCAGCGCAACTTCCTGCGCATGATCACCGATACCCAGGACGTCTATGCCGACGACATCGCCGAGGCGGACAAGATCGCCAACGCCCAGTTGGAGGCCTGGAGCCGGGAAATCGACGCCATCAAGCTGCCCCCGGAAGTGCTCAACACCATACAGGTAGTGCGCCACAAACTGGAGGAAGAAAACCAACGTGCCAACCGCGAAGCCCCGCCCGTGCAGGTCTTTGACCGGCGCTGGAAGAAGATCGTGCGCCTGCTGCGCACGGCGGCCTTCCTCAACGGCCGGGAAGAGGTCGACCTCATGGACTGTTTCCTGATGGTGCATGCGCTATGGAGCGATCCCCGGCAGCGCGAACACATCCAGGAGATCGTGAGCGAGACCATCCGCAAGCACGGCTACTCCATGGCCATCAACCTGGGCATGCTGCGCCGGGAGATCGAAGCCTTTGAGCAGGAGGTGAGGACCGAAACCCGCATCGAGCACAAGGTAGCCGAGGACCGGCTGGAAGTGATTCAGGACGAATACTACGCCTTTAGTCCCGGGGAAAAGCCCTTTCAGGGCGAGTTGCTACGCATTGAGGACTTCAACAAGCTCAGCCTGGAAGACGAGCAGGTCGTCAACATCTACGACGAGGCGCAGACCCTGCGCCACCGCCTCAAGGCCCGGCGCAGCCGGCAGGAGCACGCCATTGACATTACCTACAACTCGGTCTCGCAGACCTATCCCCTCCGCACCACCAAGGTGGAGCGCAGCCAGCTCATCCCCAAAAAGCCGCACCCCCTGCTGGTCGAGCATTGGGAGAAA
>RFHL01000233.1 GCA_003696875.1 Bacteroidota bacterium
CTTTTTGACAGTAGTCGCACAGGTGGCGGGGTTCCGGCAGGCCGGCCCCCTGGTACAGGTAGAGCGGGGTCAGAAAGTTGGATATCATTGGTCGGCCAACTTTCTGAGGGTCAGGTTGGTTGGCACCAGGTCATCGAGCGGGTACTCCTCCGCGCCGGCCTGCTCCAGCTCGGCCCACTGGTCCAGAATTCGTTCCGGATGTTTTTTGCTCTTGTTCCGCCCCAGGTCGTGGTTGAAGCGGGAGCCAAAGAAGGCCTCGACGGCCTGGCTGATGGTACCCGGCGAGGCCGGGGGGAAGGGGGCGCTGCCGCGGCAGACGCCCTCGGGGAAGATGTTGGGGCAGGGGGCCACAAAGAGGGGCGTGTCCGGCCCCAGAGGCGGCGTATCGGCCACGGCGTAGAGATTGTAGTCGTAATTGTGGCCCACGAAGAGCAGGCCGGGCAGGGGCACCCGCCAGGCCCGGCCGTCCGCGGCAACATCCGCGGCGCGGATGGACAGCGGCCAGACGCGGGGCGGCAGGTAGATGCCGAGGCGGACATAGCCGTTCTGCCGCCCCCAGAAAAGGGTGTTGGGGGGCAGCAGGCCGCTGCCGAGGCTGATGCCGCCCAGGGCGATGGCGACCTCGACCGGGTCAACAAGGTACTGCTCCTGGGGCTTACCGTCCCGGAAGCGGGAAAAGACAATGAAGTCGTTGTACACATCAAGACGCCCCACAAGGTGGGCGTAATCCGGCTCCTCCCAGCGGATGCCGGGAAAGACCAGGTCGGACAGGGTGGTCAGGGGTGGCGCGTCGGCGCGCGCCGGGGTATTACCAGTCGAATTCATCGGTTGATCCTCCATTGATGAGAAATTTGGTTAACAAGGTGAGTCGGGCGGGGTCGTCCCGGTACCACGCCATCAGCCGCTCCAGGGCATCTACCACCGGCGCGGCGCGGCGCCAGAGCGTGCGGAGCGACTCCTGTTCGGCCCAGGGAAACCAGGGGCCGTGGTTGTACGGGTCAAAGTGGCGGTCCAGCAGGACGTTGCCGGTCCGGCCGCAGGCCCAGCGGGCCAGGTCC
>RFHL01000234.1 GCA_003696875.1 Bacteroidota bacterium
GGGGTTGTGGCATTGAGAACTCACCCCCAAACCCCCTCTCTTGCGAAGAGAGGGGGCTTTTCTTTGCATCCGGCAGGTGCAACCTGCCGGATGCGGGAACGCTCGGGCGGCCCAGCCGCCCGTAACTGATTACGCATCGGCGCAGGTTGCAGCTGCGCCTGTGGCAGGCAGCCTGGGCACCGGGCGGGGGGTATCCCCTCGCCTGGATTGTTCATTCGCGCAAAATGTTCATTTGTCCCCGCCTATCCTGGCATTTTTACCGCCCAGGGGACCCCACCCACCATTCATGGCCGGATTCTTGCATATGGAAAGCGGAACAGCCAGGCTGATGTTCTCCTGCCTGGAACCAAGGTCCTCGGCTGTTTTTGGCCCCTTTTTTGATTCTGATTGCCCAAACATCCCCTTTCTGTCGTGCCCGGCCACCTTTGGGTAGGGCCATCCCATTTTTGAGCCTAAACGTTCTCTTCCCTTTCTCCTGTATATGCAGCAGCAACCTCTACCTCTACATGTATTCTGGGTCTTTTGGGTATTGGTGTTGGGGCTGATTCCCGGTACGAACCAATCGGCGCAGGCACAGGACTCCCTCTTGTTTGCTTGCCCGCTCAGAGACTACCAGCCTACCAATGGGCACAGCATCTGGCTCGACGGCCTGCCCGGAGCCCCCAGCCCGCGCTTCAACTTCGATGCGCAGGGGGGTGTACTGGAGATTTATGCCGACTCTACCGCCCACATCACCGGCCGGGTGATCCACGAGTCCATGCCCAACTGGCAGTGGGACCTGGATATGCACCTGATCAATGGCCGCAGCTATGCTCAGTGGATCGCCCTGGGCCGCGACATCAAGATCGAACTGGCTCCGCCCAGCCTGGTGAATACCTTCAAGAGCGACTGGATCATCTTTGAGCTGGACAGCGTCACCAGCCGTCTCTATGGCGTGCCCGGCACCTTCTTCGGTGGAGACACCCTCACCCTCAAGCACAATCCACCCAATTACGAGTTTGGTTTTCAGTTTGGGGTAGCAGCCAATGCCAAAAACGGTGATTTTGGGATTTCGGGCTGGTTTCTCTACGAAGGGAGCGGCCTCAATGGCCATGGGGATATCAATGCGAGTACGGAGTGCCAAAGCTATTTCTGTGATCTGGCCGCGGATCACAGCGTGCAGTGTGTCACCGACAGCACCTATGAGGTGGACGTCACCCTGACGGGCACCACCATCAGCTATGTCATCACCGATGGGACCGACACGCTCGACAACCTCTCTGCCGGCACCTACACCTTCGGGCCCTATTCGCATCAGGCACCGGTGACGATGGAGGTGTATGATGCCCTCGCCTTTGGCTGTGATACCACCTTCATGGTACTCCCACCGGATTGTACGCCTCCGCCGGTGTGCGATCTGAAAATCGACAGCGTGGAGATCCAGTGTATCAACAGCACCAGCTTCCAGGTCCTGCTGACCTTCTCGGGCAGCGGTACCGCCTATACGCTGTCCGACAACCTGGGCAATCCGCCCCTCAGCGGACAGGCGCCGGGGACCTACACCTTTGGGCCTTACCCCAACAACAGCCAGGTGACCATCACGGTCACCGATGAGAACGATCCCAGCTGTACCCGGAGCAGCTGCCTGGTGGTGGGCGACTGTGCCCCATTGTGCAACGTGCAGCTCGATAGCCTCGCGACCAACTGCCTCACCGACAGTACCTTTGAGTTGCTGCTTGACTTTTCCGGCTCGGGCCTGAGCTACACCCTCACCGATGACCAGGGCAACCCGCCGCTGCAAAATGCCCAGCCTGGGCTCTATAGTTTTGGTCCTTATATGGCGGGGACGCTGGTATCGGTCACCGTCACCGACGATGTGCTGCCCGGTTGTACCTTCACGACGGCGGCGATCACCGCCGACTGTGACTCTCCCTCGGTGCCGCCCTTCTGCCTCGTTGAGATCGACACCTTCTTCACCACCTGCGTGGGCGGCCCCAACTTTGAGTTGACCCTCAGCTTCAGTGGCACCGGACAGGGCTTTATCCTGAGTGACAATCAGGGCGGGCAGCCCTTCACCAATGTGCCCGCCGGGACCTATACGTTCGGGCCCTATGTGAACAACACCCCTGTGGTGATCACCATCACCGACACGGCCGATGCGGCCTGTCAGGTGGTCAGCCCGGTGATTACCGACAGCTGCTTTTGCAATGTGGCCATCGACACCCTGTACTCACTCTGCGTGTCGGATACGTCCTTTGCCGCGATCGTCGAGTTCAGTGGCTATGGGAGCAGCTTCATCATCCAGGATGATCAGAACAGCGCGCCCCTGCCGGGCCTTAGCCCGGGGACCTACGCCTACAGCGATTACTTCAACAGCACCGAGGTGATGGTGACCGTCGTGGATCCCAATTTCGCCAACTGCGAAGCCACCGCCGGGCCCGTCACGGCCGACTGTACCCCGGTACCCATTTGTGACATTGCGCTGGACACCCTCTACACCC
>RFHL01000235.1 GCA_003696875.1 Bacteroidota bacterium
AACGCGGCACCGGCACCAGCATGCCATCGGTAATGGCTACCGTATCGACCGAGACGGTGACCGTCTCGGCGTCAAAGTTGGTCCCCGTCAGGGTGTAGATGCGGCCGTTGGTCACCGCGCCCAACGTATCGGGCAGGTCCAGCCGGAGCAGGAAGTCGTGCTCATAGTCGCGGCTGAAGCACATGACGGCATATTCATCCCCGCGGTTGAAGGCGTGTACCCCGACCGGAGTCATGGCGTAGGGCGTGCCGCCGGGCGTTTCCAACTGCCGGATGGAGGTCGTGCTGGAGCGCAGCAGGATGCCGTCGCGGGTGGCATGATTGAAAAACTTCGCCACCTCAAATAGCGGCCGGCGGGTATAGCTGCCATCGGCATTCTGGGTGATCATCCGCCATTGGCCCCCGCTCAGATGAAAGAGCGCCGGGATCACCCCACCCCGCTTGGTGTATTCCTGCAGGTAATCCACGACCAGCAGGGCCTGTCCCAGGCTGCCGTGGTAGGTGTTCTGAGTACTGTTGGATTCGTAGGGGAAAAGCGGCCAGCGCCGGCCGGTGATCTGCTCGGCGGCGGTGTTGATCTGGTTGATGTTGATGAGGTAGCGGCTCATCACGTTGTAGCTCTCCTTGTGATAGGCCAGGCGGTTGTTGACCAGGCTGCCGTAGTCCTCTCCATCATCCATGATGTTGCCGCCCACATAACCGGAGAGCCCCAGGGCGTAGGGAAAGTCCATGTCCAGGGCCGAGGCATTAAAGATGGTATTCTGGAAAGCCGGGAACCGTGGACTCCGGGCACTGACTACCACCATGTACTTCTCGGGATCATAGTAGGGCGAGGTCACGATCAGGTCCTTGACCTGCTCGGCCCAGGGCAGATAGAGCCCCGGATAATCGGTGCCGATAGGCACATCATGGGAGTTCCCACCCCAGACTTCATTCCCCAACTCAATCAGGATCTGGTCAAAATGAGGGGCAAAGGGGGCATTGTAGCCCTCAGCCACCCGGCGGGCCCCGCCGACGGTCGAGGCATCGCCCGCCAGATACTCCATCAGCCGCAGCACAGTCGAGGGGGTGTTGTAGTAATCTTCGTTGCTCCCGGGTCCAAGGGTAATGGCCAGGTATTTCCCGCCGGCGTCGATGGTGGCCTGGGCATATTCGCCATAGGTTACAAAGGAGGCGGCAGGCCCCGTGGCCTCCAGGTAGCTGATGCTGTTGGCGGTAATGGCGCCAAAGCGAAAGCCGGCCGGCTCCAGTTCGGTCATCAGGCTGTCAAAAGCTAGCGGATCCTGCCGGATGAGCGCACTGCTGGGGCTTTGAGAGAAGTTGACCATCAGGCCGGTGGCCTTCACAAAGGGTTCCAGCCGCACCTCGGCCTCGGCGAGGTAGAGGTCCTCGTCGGGATTGTTCACATCAAAGGCCAGGGTCGTCACGTCCAGGCTAGCCGGCGTCACGGAGGGGACCAGGCTCACGTTCAGGGCCTCCAGGGTGAAGGTATAGGCTGTCTCCGGCTGCAGGTCCCGAGCCACAAAAGCTGTATCGGCCAGGGGATTGTTGTGCAGCGGTTGGCCATCCTGGTACAGGCGGTAGCCAAAGGCCCCGGGGACGGGGTCCCAACTCAGCTCGGCCTTGAAGGCCGTCACCAGATCGGCGGAGAAATTGAGCGGGGTGGCGGGCGGTGTGGGTGAGGGGGCCGCCGTGGTCACGGACAGCAAGTCGGAAGGAAAGGAGTGGTTGCCAAAAGCATCCACCGCCACCACGGCCAGTTCATACGCAGTGCTACCGCTCAGCCCATCGACATAGTAACTCGTGCCGGTAATCAGGCTGTCGTTGGCGCGGGCGCCATTTACGAAGACATGATAGCCAACCACGCTGTTGTTGTCGCTGCTTTCGCCCCAGCTCAGCAGGGCTACTGTCTCACCCACCGCGGCGGCGAGGCCCGCCGGCGCCGTAGGGAGCTCCATGTCCACGTAGCGCACCACCTCGGCCTGCGTCAGCGGCCGCAGGGTGTTGTCATCGGGCGTGCGCCACTGCAGGTCCACCACCCAGTCGTTGATGATCTGCCGGTGGTGGGCTTCGAAGTAGTAGGGGGTTCCGGCCGCTAGCGTGACCACTCCGGGACTATCGAGATAGGCGGTGTAGTTGCTGGGGTTGAGGGGGTCGCTTTCATTCGGGAAAACGGAAAAATCCAGCCCTTCGGCCAGCCAGAGGGTTTGGTGGCCCTCAGTATCCCCCGCGCCAAAGATCTCAAAGGTATAGTCGCCATCCACGGTGGGGATGAGAATGCCCGACATGATGCCGTGGAAGAAATAATTGGCGTCGGTCTCGGTCTGCCCGGAGGATTCGCTGACCCGCCAGCGGATGTAGGATTCCTCCAGCACGACAGGATAGCCGGGCTTGGGAGTGGCATTGACCTTATAGGGCCGGGGCTGCCAGTGGGCCACATCGGTGGCGGTATACAGAATACCCTGGTTATCAGGGCGTACCTGACTCACGATGTTCACATCAAACTGGGTATTGGCGACGGGATTTCCCCCGTCGCTCACCACGACCGAAAGGGTCGCCGTCCCGGCCTTTCTCCCATCGAAGGCAACAATCAGGGTCTGATTTCCCGCCTGATAGACCGGCATCGGATTGGCTACCACGCTGGTATCGCTGGAACTGAAGGCAAAACTGAGACTCTGGCTAAACAGGCTGGAGTCGCCCAGCAGCAGATGGACCGGCAGCAACAGCTCGTGCTGAGGCACCAGCTCAAACAGGGCCGGCACATAGGCTGGCGGGGCCGGCCCGGCGACAAAGTTGGCCGTGAGACTCAGGCTGCTGTCCATGACCACAGTCAGGGGATTCGCGGTGCCGCTGGCATCGCCGCTCCAGCTGTCAAAGACATAGCCCAGCCCCGGCTGGGCGGTGAGGGTGACGGTATCCCCGGGGGCGTAGAAGTCCTGGTCAGGGCTCACCGTCACGTTGCCATTAGGGGCGCTGATGTCCAGGGTAAAATTGCCCAGGGGCGTAACCTCGGCAAAGGAGGTCCCAAAGCGGATCTCGTCCATGGCGCCCTGCCCGGCCGCCTGGCCGGGGTAGAAGGTCAGGTACCGAAAGGTATAGGTGCCCGTAAAGGTCTGGCTCAGGTCGGCGCTATCGGGGGCCGACCCGCCCAGAGAGGCGGGATTGAGATATAGGTCAAAGGTCGTCGTGGTATCGTCCACGAAGGTCATGGCCAGCACGGCGAGCACGGGCTCGCCCACCACGACAGGGACGCCGCTGGGATAGAGGGTGCCATCGACCCGCAGCCCCCAGGTACCGCTGGCATCGCCCGTCAGGCCAAAGTCGTAGTTGACGATGCTGGAGGTGATGCCCAGACGAAAATTGGCGTTGCCGGCGAGGTCGTTTCGCAGCAACACACTCATCCAGAGGGTTTCGCTGGTGCTGCCGTTGTAGCCCAGGCCATAGGCCGGGGCGCGGTAATCGACCGGGCTGCCTTGGGCAAAGACGCCATTCCAGGCGTCGTCGAGGCGCAGGGAGGAAAACTTGTTCGCCCCCCCGCCCGAAGCGTAGGCGGGGGTGCTGCTCAGGTTGGGGTAGAGCAGGGGCGCAGCGGTGGTGACGAGGTAGGCCGTGGTATCGTTGTTCTGGACGTTCCAGGTCTGGGTGGCCAGGCTCCCGCTGGGGTAGCCCTCGAGGGCCGCCGGGGGCGTGCCCCCGGAAAAGGACTCAACCGCAAAGGCTTGTCCATGACTCGTCAAAGGAAAAAGAAACAGGTACCCCCACAACGCCAGGAGTACCATCATACGTAGGTAATGCATGGATTGAGCAGCTTGGTGGAAAAGAAAAAAAGGGTCGCATACCTCATCCCGCCGCAAGCTGGCAGGGATTTCATCAATCTGCACAAAAATCTCCGCCCAACTATCCTGAGGCAACCTGCCGACCCGCTACGCCACTTACCTCAAAACAAAACGGCCCCGGACGAAACCGGCGCCGTTCACTGTACCAAATCGCAAAAAAGGAAACAAAAGACTTCTCCCTCAACAGCCGATCAATTTTGGTTGAACGGCATGAAGCGGTTGAAGAAATCCTTGTACATTTCCATGAACTTGTTCGAGTACTCCATGTTGAGATCGGAGCTTTTCTGCATCACGTCCATCATCGCCTCGGTCCAGGCCTGAGGGGTATCGACGGTGGTCATACTGTTTAGCAGTTCGCGCATCTTGGTAAAATACTCCTTGGAGAGGGCGTAGCCCGCACGCAGGCCATTCTCGTCGGTGGCGAAGGTGTCGACAAACTTGTCGTAGTTCTCCATCACCATATCGATCATCTGGTTTTGCGCGGCGGCAAAGGCCTCCAGGGGTTTTTGAGTCGTTGCCATGATCTTGAGGAATTACAGGTTGAAAAAACAGAGACAAAGGCTAACAGATCAAACCTAAGTGTTTCGGCCCCCAGCATGAAGCCGGTTTGCGTAAAAAAGACCTCTGACTTTGGATGCAAGTCGCAACAAACCCCTCATAAAACCCTATTAAACAACTCTTTAACCCTATCATTCATGGGCTCGGACTTTCATCCGGGACCGGTATCAAAAGTTTTTCCTTTGCCTTTTCTACCTAGCGGAGTCAGCACACTATGCGAATATTCGCTATCTTTCCCACAACGGCATTTCCGTCTCCGTGTCATGACCTTCCCCACGTCCATGAAGCAGATTCCTGACTTTGCCCCCAATCCCGCCGGGCTCCGCATGCACCTGTATGCCCCCGCCAGCCTGCCGCTGGCTCCCCCGCTGGTGGTAGCCCTCCACGGCTGCCTGCAGGCAGCCGATGTCTACGCCCGCGAGACGGGCTGGAATGCGCTCGCCGACCGCTACGGCTTTGTGGTCCTCTATCCCGAGCAGACCGCCCAAAACCATGAGCGACACTGCTTTCGCTGGTGGGAGCCCGCGCATCAGCAAGCCGATGAGGGCGAGCCGGCTTCCATCCGGGCGATGATCCACTATGCACAAGCAGCCTACGACATCGACCCGCATCGGATCTACGTCACCGGCCTGAGCGCCGGGGGCTGCATGACCGCCACCCTGCTTGCCACTTCGCCGGCGCTGTTTGCGGCGGGGGCCATCCTCTCGGCCGCGCCCTACGGGGCGGCGGGCAGCCTGGAAGAGGCCCTGCTCACCATGCAGGGGGGCGTATCGCATCCGGCGGCGGAATGGGCACGGCGCGTGCAGGCCCAAAACCCGGGCTTTGCCGGGCCGTACCCGCGCGTCGCCCTCTTTCAGGGCGCGCAGGACGAGGTGGTTTCGCCCCAAAACCTCGCCGCACTCACCGCCCAATGGACCTACCTCCACGGCCTCAATCCGGAGGATGGAGCCCCGATGCCTGGTCTGGCCGGGTACCCGGAGGTGACGGGTGTCGCCTACGGGCATCCCGGGCAGCCCCCGGTGGTGGTGTCCTACCTGATTGAGCCGCTCGGCCATGCGCTCGCCGTGCATCCAGGGCCTGGTCCCCGGCAGGGCGGGGCTACCGGTACTTTTGCGGTGGATGTGGGCTTCTACAGTGCGTGGTGGGTGGCAGATTTTTTTGGCCTTACGGACCGATAAAGACGCGATTTTCCCGCGCCTGTAATGTTGGACCTGCTTGCGCGACTTACTTGGAAAACTTCCCCATGAAGCTACGCAAAGTCCTTCTATCCTTCGGCAGCCTCGCTTTGGCCGCCTGTAGCCCACACCTTATGACGCCACAAGTCTATGACGCCGCGCTGGTCAACCTGCAGGAGCAACGCATCCTGTTTATCCATCAGGACCAGATTATCAACCTGCAAGAGCAAGTCCTCGCCACCTACGAAGGCGACACCCTCCACAACCTGCAAGGGCAGGCCCTGGGCCGTATCGACGGGACCCGCATCCTGAACCTTCAGGGTCAGGAACTCGGCCACATTGAGGGCGATGCCCTCGTCAACCTCCACGGGCAGACCATCATGCGCATGGAAGGAGCCCAAGCCGAAGACCGGGCCAAGGTGGCGGCGGCTTTCTTTTTCTTTTTGTAAAGCAAAGCAATTATCTCCCGGTCTACCGAAGGAATTTTTCGTATGTTAAGGAGAATTAGCCAAATCTGTTGACCATGAATGAATTGAAACGAACAATCCTGGATATGCCTGCGGCAGAGCGCCTGCAATTGGCGACCTTCATTCTAGCTTCCCTTTCACCTGAAGACGTATTTGAGCCTTCCATTCCGGAAGCTTGGATCCTTGAAGCGCGTTTGGAAGCAGAGCGTATGAAAAAAGGAGAAGTGCCTTTGAAAAGCTGGGAAGAGGTCAAGGCTGAAATTAAAGCCGAAAAACATGGCCTATAAGCTTTTCTTGTCGGAACAAGTAAAGGATCAGATTAGTGATCTGTTTGATTTTTATGAATCAAAGAAAAAAGATGGGGGAACTCTTTTTCTGGATAACCTGGGCGCCCTCCTTCGAGATATTTCTGAGACCCCAAGTCGTTGGCAGTATGCCGC
Organism: Bacteroidota bacterium; assembly: GCA_003696875.1. Classification (GTDB taxonomy): domain Bacteria; phylum Bacteroidota; class Bacteroidia; order J057; family J057; genus RFHL01. The sequence goes on from RFHL01000235.1 coordinate 6,476, forward strand.
TACACGAGAAATAGGTATCCGTAGGGCTTTCCTCAGACGTCCCCCAGTTGTGGTTTTGTTCTCAATAAACCATCAAGAAATTTTTATCAGCGCCGTAAAAGATGCCAGATCTAACTGGCAGAGCGAAATTTGATTGTGTGAAAGACTGGATCGCCCGCTGGGCCACCTACACCCCCCACCGACCTGCGGTCAAGGATCATGCCCGTCAGCTGGTCCTGAGCTACGCAGACCTCAATCGCCTGGCCAATCGCCTGGCGCATCACCTGACGCGCGACCTGGGGCTCAAGGCCGGAGACCGCATCGGCATGATCGCCGACAATTGCGTCGAGTACGTCATTCTCTTCGGCGCGCTGCAAAAAACCGGGATCATCCTCGCACCCTACAACTACCGCCTCAGCAGCGGTGAGTTGGACTACCTGTTGCAGGACAGCCAGCCCAAGCTGCTGATTACCGAAGAAACCTATCTCCCCGTTATGCAAGCGGCGCCGACCTTTGCGCACATTCCCCATCACTACCGCCTGGGTCAGCTACGGGCGCTGCTGTCGCCGGAGACCCTCTCCATGGATGACGCCCACTTTCCCGCCAAGGCCGACATCCGGGGGGACGATGCCATATTCATCCTCTATACTTCCGGCACCACCGGCTTCCCCAAGGGGGCCTGCTACACCCACGACATGCTGCTGTGGAACAGCCTCAACACCGAGTTGCGCCTCCACATCACCGGCGACGACTGCACCCTCAACGTCATGCCGCCCTTCCATACCGGCGGCTGGAACGTCCTGCTGACGCCCTTCCTGCACCACGGGGCCTATACCATCCTGCTCAAGAAGTTTGAGGCAGCCGAGGTCCTCCAGCTGCTGGATGCCGAGCCTTGCACCATCTTCATGGGGGTCCCTACCATGCTCAAGATGATGGCCGACAGCCCGGCCTTTGCCGGGGCCAGCCTGGAAAAGATCCGCTATTTCATCGTTGGAGGCGAGGCCATGCCCGTGCCGCTGATCGATATCTGGGCGAAAAAAGGCATCCCCGTCCGGCAAGGCTACGGGATGACCGAGGTCGGCCCTAATCTATTTTCTCTGCATCAGGATGACGCCCTGCGCAAGAAGGGCTCCATCGGCCAGCCCAACTTTTATGTGGAGACCCGCATAGTAGACGAAAAAGGGCGGGACATGGCCGACGACGAGGCCGGCGAACTGCTCCTGAGGGGTCCGATGGTTACCCCCGGCTACTGGCAACATCCCGAGGCCACTGCTGCGGCCTTCCTCGACGGCTGGTTTCGCACCGGGGATCGCGTACGACGCGATCCGGAAGGCTACTACTACGTGGTCGACCGCATTAAGAACATGTTTATCTCCGGCGGGGAAAATGTCTACCCCGCTGAGATTGAGCGGGTGCTGCGCCAGCACCCGGCGGTGCGCGAAGCCTGCGTGGTCGCTATGCCCCACCCCAAGTGGGGCGAGGTAGGCAAGGCTTTCCTGTCCCTGCAGGCAGGGCATGCCCTCACCGAAGCCGATATCCTGGCCTTCTGCCAGGATAAGCTTGCCCGCTTCAAGATCCCCAAGGCCGTCGTTTTTCTGGACGAGCTTCCCAAGAATGCCACGGGCAAGATTGACCGCAAGGTCTTGCAGGGGTAGGAGCGGCCAGAAGTCAGAAGAGAGAAGTCAGAAGTCAGAGAAGAGGCGATTCCGTAGGGGCGTCCCACAGGTACGCCCCCGGACCATCCATCTGCCCCGCAGGCGGGGCGCGGGTATAATCCCGCGCCGGGGGTGGAATCCAGGCCCAGGCCAGCAGCCTCTGGTAGTGTATAGATTCAGTTTTTACTGCGGCTAGAAGAAAAATTCATTGATGAAAAGGCCGATGACGGGATCATGAATTTCCTCCGACTTCGAAAAGCAAATGGTTTTCCGGGTGAGTCTTTTGATTCGAGTTCGGAAGGTGAGGTTTTTTCGTTCAATTCGCTGATTTCCTCGTTTGTAATTGATACGCAAGGGGTCAAATGGTACTCGGTTGTACGCACCCCCATCATCTGTATTCATCCGATCCACTAGCTTTGGAGGTAGCAACTCAAGAAGGCGACGAAAGGTCTTATCTGTGCGGGGCCCCATTACAAAAGCCAGCACCTGACGGGTAGTTCTCTCTATTACGTACCACAGCCAGCGTTGATTGGCCTTCTTCCCTACGTAACTCCACATTTCATCGCATTCCCC
>RFHL01000236.1 GCA_003696875.1 Bacteroidota bacterium
TAACGTGAGTTTTGGATAAAAATCGCTTTGAATGGCTCCAATCGATGATTGTCATGCTGAGCGAAGCGAAGCATCTCATGTGTCCTATTAGATCCTTCACTGGCGCCCTTCGGGCTGGCTCAGGATAACATTCAAACACTTGATAAACAGTCGATTAGAGAATAGTCTTTCTCCGCCTATCCAAAACTCACGGTATGCCTACGAAGTAGAACTGAGCAATGGCGTCGAGCTCTACTTCGACAAAGACGGCAATTTCCTCTTTTCCGAGGACGGCTAAGCCAAGCTTTTCCGATCCCCCGCCCGGCTCCCTCCCAGGAGCCGGGCTTTTTGTATCAAGACCAGCAGGAGGAGGGCGTGTCCCCCCGGGGGCGCGCATACGCACCCCCGGGGGGCCGGTCCCTTCCAGGCTACGGCCCTGCGGGCGGCGCCCCGCTCCGCGGGATCGCCCCTTCCAGGCACCTCACGCCGCCGCCAGCCATCGCTTCCCGCATAAAAAAACCTCCCCCAGCAAGCCAGAGGAGGGACCAAGCAATCTGCTCGACGACCTGCTCCAGCGGCCGGCTGTCATCATAGGCCTGCCGGCTACCGCCCGTCGCCTGATAGCCCCGCAGCGGCCGGCTTTCCAGGGCGACCTTGGCAAAGATCGCCGAGCCGGTATCTTCGCCCTTAAACTCCCCAAACTGCCACTGCCGGGTGAGAAACCAGAGGGCATCATGCACCTCCGCCCCCAGCACCTGGTCAAAGTTTTCCCGCCGGGGCACCGGCTCCAGCCGGTTCCACGCCCGGAAAGGCTCACAAATGATCGCGTATTGATATGGATTGACTGGCATACAAAGGCTTATGTGTTCTTTCTTATATCTCGCCGTTCCGTAATCCGGAACAGTCTCGCTTCTCGGATCTGACCTCTATTCTTGATTATTTGTCCCAAAATCCAGCACCACTTGAATGCCTACAGGGCTTTGGCCATCATCGTCATCCTGGGCCTGAATCTGCGGGGGGATGGCCTCCGCCACAATGGCTGGTAATAGCTGGGCATAGCGGGACTGATCAATTTGCGCGGGCTCCACTGCCCGGACCTTGGCCAGGCGCAGCGTATCAATCAGGGTGTAGACCAGGTCATCCCAGTCCCATTGGCCCGATTCTACCGGGGTTACGGCTAGAAGCAGACTCTGTGGGGGGGTCGCATCTGGCTGGTCGTAGTGGAAGGCCACGCCCGTACGTTGTTCCTTAAAGGGAATCTCCTCGGTCCATTCGTCCAAAACCAGCCCGACCTGCGACCCGCCGGTGTCCAGCAGGCGCTGTCCGTGCAGCGTAACGATCGAGAGCTTATCCTCTGGGGCATAATCCTCCGGAAAGGCCGCTCCCAGCCAATAGTCACCTGTCTTGTAGGGTAGCTGTAGCGGCAACAGGGGCGGCCGCATTTGCCCAAAACTCTGCACCAGGCTGTCGATCAGGTCCAGCGCACCCATTTTGGGACGCACCTGGGCGAGTCCTTGCCGCCAGCTTTCCAGCCCAAAAGGCGGCATCGCCCGGCACAGGTCCTCCCGTTGCGCCCAGACGGCTTGCAGTCCGGCCACATCGCGCGGCGCAAAATGCGGGATGGCCCGAAAATCCCGCCCAAAGAGCATCCGGGAGATGTCTAGCCAGGCCTCCACGCGGGCATCATCGCCCGCCAGCGGATCTACTTCCGCGATGGCTGCATCCACCTGGGCGAGGCGACGGGAGAGGGTTTCGGCTACTGACAAGCCCTGGTTCAGAACCTGGGCACAGGCCTCCTCACCCGGGGACTGCTGGTAGGCGGGATAGGCCCCTGGCAGCCCAAAGGCTGCCGCAGCCCGCAGCACGGGATACAAGGCACTGGCCTCCGCCGGGCCCAGGCCGGCCACCGCTTCGCCGCGGCTGGCGTCGGTATACAGGACCCCCAGATCGGTATGGACTGCCGCCAGACGGTCGCGGGCATCGCGCATCCGGAGGGCCAACTCGTCCACGAGCTGCTGGCGGGGTGCCTCCACCTCTTCGTATCCTTCAGGAACCAGCAGGTCTTCGGCAGTCAGAGGACGGGCGTCGCCCAGTAAGTCGATCAGCGCCCGTACCAAGGGAGCGATTTCGTAGAAAGTGCGTATGTCTTCGTCCCAAGCGGGTAGTCGCTCCCGTACATGCAGATGCAGCTCAGCGGTATCCGGAATCGCGGGCACGGCCTGCCTCCGGGCATAGTCAGCGAGGCGCAGCTCCAGTTCGCTGCCCCCATCTTCAGGATCCTGCCGCAGCAGATAGAGCAAATCAATCGGCTGGATCGCCAGATGATTCCCTTGCACCACCACGTGATACTCTACCGCATCAATCTGATAGCGCAACACGCAACGGATGCCGCTGGCCGGTCCCAACATCTGCCCCAGCCACTTGTTGAGTGCAGGCTCAGCAAAGGCACGGGGGGTAAAGGGATTGGGCTCCCATCCTGCTGGCTTGGCAGCCTGGATGTGGGCTGTCCTTTCGGCTTCTGACAGCCCCCCATTGGGAGAGCTGCCCTCCGA
>RFHL01000237.1 GCA_003696875.1 Bacteroidota bacterium
ACCTTGACCCGCAGGGCGTCGGCCGCCTCGTCGTATTCGTAGGCGCCCCACTGCTCGGCAGTTTTGTTGAAGATGATGGTCCAGTCACTCTCACCGGGAATGGTAAAGAGGCTATAGGTGCCAGCCGGCAGGGTCTGACCCTCAATGGTCACATCCTGTGAGACCGTAAACGTGGTGGCCTCATTGGCACCGGTGCGCCATACGGCACCATAGGGAACCAAATCGCCCCAGAGGGTGCGGCCCTTGGCCGCAGGGCTGCCATAGTTGATGGTGATCTCGGCGGTGCCGATGCTGCCGCTCATCTCCTTGCGGGGAGAGGGGATGCTGTCGTTGAGGACGGTGATGGTGTAGGCGGAGCTGCCGCCTGCGGCTGGCGCTTCAGCCGCGGGGGCGTCGGCGTCGCCGGTGGTGGTTTGGCCACCGGTAGCGGTGTCGTTACAGGCCCAGAACAGGAGCAGAACCAGGCTAAACAGTGCGGTAATCTTGTTCATGGCAGAAGAATGGTTATGGGGTACGGACGCAAAGATGATAAATTTTTCGGGAATGTGGGAAAAGCCAAGATCCCGGACCTATTCCTCAAGTTGGAGCAGGTCGCCCTGCTCGCTCAGACGCCGGTACTGGGAGATTGCCGTATCCGCCAGGATGTCGTAGCGCCGGTCTTTGGGTACCCCGCGTTCGATCAGGACGGCGTTGAGACTCTGCAGGTTGGCCAGGATGTTGAGCTCCAGCAGGCTGGCAAAGTCGCGCATGTTGCCCTTTTTGGCGAGTTCGGGATTCTCAGCCCGCCATTGGCGGGCGGTGAGGCCAAAGACCGCCATGTTGAGCAGGTCAGCCTCTTCGGCATAGACCAGCCATTCGGGGGTGTTGCGCCCGGCCTGCGCCTGCAGGCGCGGCAGGATATGGTCCCGGATGGTATCGGTGTGGAGGCGGTAGTTGACCTTGGACAAAAAACGCTGGTAGTTCCAGGGGAGGTTTTTCTGTTTGGCTTCCGCCTCTTTCAGGCGCTGAAATTCCTTGATCAGGTACAGCTGAAAGGTAGGGCTCAGCCAGGAACAAAAGTGGACCGCGATATCCTGGTGCGCATAGGTGCCGCCGTAGCGACCAGCCTTGGCCACGATGCCCGTGGCCCCGGTAGCTTCGATCCATTTGCGAGGCGTCAGGTTGAAGCGGTTGGTGCCGGCCTCATTTCTAAACCTAACGAATTCGTTACCTTTAAAATTCGGGTTGTGCAACTGCTCCCAGACCCCGAGAAATTCCACGGTGTTTTTGTTTCGCATCCAACTGTAGATGGCAAACTCATCGTCGAAGCGCTTCATGATGTCGGTCAGGGAGATATAGTCGTCCTGATCACCCAGGGTTATCAGGGTGATTGCCGTCCCGTCGACTTCGATCGATTTGTGCTTTTTGGCCATATAGAGCGGTGCGCAATAGGGGTAAGAACCCAAATCTACGCCTTCAGGCGGGAAAGGACAAGGTGTCCTGTACCTTCCGGTTCGGATTGGGAGGTGCTGGCCTGGTGTCGTACCTTTAGGAGATCTCTGGATATCCTGATACCCAAGCCGATGAAGCGTCTTTCTCCCTTCCTGCTCCTCCTTTTGGTCGCCTGCCAGACGGAATCGTCCGGCCCGGCCGCCGAGGCCGCTGCCGCCCGCCTGGGGGCGGCGACCTGGCCCGGTCTGGGCTACCAGCCCAACATCGTTTGGCTGGTGACCGAGGACCTCAGTCCCAACGTGCTTCCCATGTATGGCGACTCGACCATCGAGACCCCCGCCCTCAGCCGCCTGGCTGAGGAGGGCATCGTCTTCGAGCGGGTCTTTTCTCCCTCGGGCGTCTGCGCTCCCAGCCGGGCGGCGATCGCCACCGGCATGTACCCCACCCACATCGGGGCCATGCACATGCGCACCATCAATGGCTATCCCCCCACCAATACCCCTCCTTACGAGGCCCAGCCGGGCCCCGAGGTGCGCATGCACAGCGAGCTGATGCGTCGCCTGGGCTACTACTGCAGCAACAACCGCAAGGAGGATTACCAGTTTCGCCGGGGCCTCATGGCCTGGGATGAGAGCAGCGGGGAGGCCCACTGGCGCAAGCGCCAGCCGGGACAGCCTTTCTTTGCCATCTTCAACTACACCGTGACCCATGAGTCCCGTATCTGGGCCAAGGCCGAAGACTCGCTCTGGGTGGAGGAAGACCTGCCGGTACCGGTCCCGCCTTACCTGCCCGACAACGAGGTCGGACAGCGGGACGTCCGGCGCATGTACTCCAACATCAA
>RFHL01000238.1 GCA_003696875.1 Bacteroidota bacterium
AAGTTGAGGCCGGCATTGAAATCCTCGTATTTTCCCCCAAGTGAAAGCAGGTTGTTTTGGGGTTGCCAACCAAAGCTGCCGGAGCCTGCCCCATACTTGGCCGTGAGGCTGCTGCTCTTGTCAGACGGATTGAAGCCGGCGGTGCCGGCGAACTGTCCATAATCAAGCCCGGCGGTGAGGGCTCCGCCATACTTATAGGTCAGCTTGGCCGCCAGGTCGTCGTCCTTATAGCCAAAGCTGGCCGCGCTGGTATCGGCTTGCAGGCCCCAGGCCCCGAGGCTTAGCTTGGCCTCCGGCGGCAGTACGCTGATGTCGTAATCAAAATCAGACTTCTTTTTCTCCTTCTCGGGATCTTCTTCGCGCTGCAGCGGGCCCTTGCTGGCCTTGGCCTGAAAGGGTGGGGGTGACAGGGTGACACCAGAAGCCGGGCGGCTGCCTTCGGGTTGGGCGGCGGCCCGGAAGGACCGGCGTTTGCGGGATCGATGGGTGCGCGCTGGCATGGGGGATCTTGGGCAATGGGTGGAGGCGAAAGTCAGACAGGGCAGAAGCCTGGAGTACGGACTCACCGGCTTGCTTCAATTTACGAAAAAATCAGAGCCTCAGCCAACCATGAGGGCATTCCCGGATACCTTAGGTCAACGAAAGCTTTCGGCTTTTCCCATTCATTTGCTACCTTGAGCCGCCTTTGGCCCCAACGATTTGCCCGCTATCACCCGCCTCATATCCCGCGCTGTCACCGCCACTGCCTTGCTGGGCCTGCTCCTATGGCTGGGACTGGGGAGCATAGCCCTGCATGCCCAGCCGGTAGACAGTACGGCGGCCGTGATCGATACACTCGTAGCTACTGACAGTCTACAGGCAATACCGGGCGATAGCACCGGAAGTGCGGTGCTGGACAGCCTGATCCGGGCCGCTGGCGGATTTGATCCGCTGCCCGGGGATCCGGGTGACAGCCTCGGGCGGGCGCAGGCGGCCACGAAGCAGCAACGCTATGCTGACTCTTTGCGGGCCACCTCTGACCTCAAAGCGCCAGTGACCTATCAGGCGGCCGATTCCATCGTTTTTGACGTGGGGCAAGGAATCCTCTTTTTGTACCGGGAGGCAGATCTCAAGTACGAGGAAATCGGTCTCAAGGCCCGGGAGGTGCAGGTCAATCTGGACAACCAGACGCTCTACGCCAATGGCGTTCCTGATGCGGAAGGAAAGCTGCAGGGAAAGCCCGAGTTTTCGCAGGGGGGCGAAACCTACCATGCCAAAACGGTCGCCTACAACTTTGCCACCCAAAAGGGGCGTGTTACCGAAGGGCGCATGATCCAAAGTGGCAACTACATCATCGCCGATACCGCTAAGTACCAGCCTGACGGCTCTTTTCACGGAAAGAACGGGAAATTCACTACCTGTGACGCGGAGGACCCGCACTTTTACATTCGCTCGCGGCGATTGAAAGTCCTGCCTGATCAGCGGTTGATCAGTG
>RFHL01000239.1 GCA_003696875.1 Bacteroidota bacterium
AATATCAGGAGGGCGATTCGGGGCGGGCCGCCAATAGCAGCCCGCCCCGCCGATCCCTTCCGGGGTTCGCTGGCGCTCCGTCCTCCGGACCCTCGCTGCGCTCGGCCCTCCAGGCATCTATCGCCGCTCCCAGCCACCCCGCAGTTTCTCGCCTCCGGCGCACTTCTCCCCATCATGCCGTATATTGAGCCTAGCTCAAGCCCCACCCCATGAAAAAATCGCTTTGGACCGCCCTGCTGTTTGGTTTTCTTTCCCCCCTTTGCCTGGCCCAGTCCTTTACCCTCAGCCTGACAGACTGCGCCGACCTGGCCAGGGAAGAGAGCCTCAGCGGCCGCGTGGCCCTCTTGCAGGCCCGGGCCTCGGCCCGGGACTATGACGCCTATCTGGCCTCCTTGCGGCCGCAGCTCACCCTCAATACCAACCTGCCCGGCTTCCGGCGGTCGATCACCGACGTGCTGCAGGACGATGGGACCACCATCTTTGTGCCCCAGAGCCAGACCTTTTCCAACGCCAGCCTCGTGATCGACCAGCCGCTGCTCTTCAGCGGCGGGCGCCTGAGTGTGTTTTCCTCTTTGTCCAACTTCACCCGGCTCGACAATGCCGGCTTTTCCACCTGGCAATCCACCCCCTTTGCCGTGCGGCTCACCCAGCCGCTCTTTGCCCCCAACCGCCTCCGCTGGGAGCGGAGGGAGCAGGACCTGCGCTACGACCTCTCCCAGATTGCCTACGGCCAATCCCGCGAGCAAGCCGCCGCTGAGGCGGTGGCCCTATACTTTGACCTGCTCATCGCCCAGGCCAATGCCCAGCGCGCCCGGACCAATGTCGCCAACAACGACACCATCTACCAGCTGTCCAAGGGACGGTATAGCGTGGGACGCATCGCCGAAAACGAGCTCCTCCAGAGCGAGCTCAGCCTCATGAATGCCCGTACCGCCCTGGAACAAGCCCAACTCCAGGCCCTCCAGGCCGAACAGGCGCTGCGCACCTACCTCCAGCTCCCCGCGGACACCCGCCTGCAGGTCGCCATTCCCGCCGAGGTCCCTCCCCTCGCTGCCAGCCCCGAAACCGTCGTAGCCGCCGCCTTGCGCCACAGCAGCTTCCTGCGGCAGACTGAACTGGCCATGCTCCAGGCAGAGCGGGAACTGCAGGAGACCCGCGCCGCCAATCGCTTCAATGCCGATCTCACGGCCACTTTTGGCCTCAACCAGGCCGGAGCCACCTTTCAGGATGCCTACCAGAACCTCGACGATCAGGAAACATTTAGCCTGGGCCTATCGATCCCGATCTGGCAATGGGGGCAAGGCCGCGCCGAGGTCGAGGCTGCCCTCGCCCGGCAGGAGCTCACCCGGACTCAGCGCAACCAGGCCGAACAAACCTTCCGGAATGACCTCTACTTTCGTACTGCCAGCCTCGCCCAGGTACGCGCCCAACTCGAAGTCTCGGCCCGCTCCGATACCGTCGCCAGCCGCCGCTACGAAATCACCAAGCAGCGCTACCTTATCGGCAATGTGAGCATTCAGGACCTCTTCATCGCCCAGCAGGAGAAAGACCAGGCTCAGATCACCCATATCTCCAACCTGCGCAATTTCTGGGTAGCCCTGTATCGCCTGCGCGCCGACGCGCTCTATGATCTGGTGCAGGGCAACCCCTTGGTGCAGGAATAGTTGGCGATCCCAGCGGGACTCACTCGACGCCCAACAACTGAAAAGGCTCGCCACCAGAAGGGGGCAGCCGCAGGTACCAACTCGCCAGCCGGTCGCTGGCCAGGACCAAGTCGATGGGGTCCAGCATGTAGCGGGTGAAGCGCGCCTGCACCGTGTCGCCAGCCGGCGTGACCAGCTCCAGATACAGGTCCGGATCAAACTGATCATCCATATAGCCAGCCCCGAAATCCCGAGGCAGCGCCCGGGCCTCCAGGCGCAGGATCTGCCCGGCCGCAGCGGCTCCCGCCGCCTGAGCATCAGGCAGATCCGTAAAGGCCACCTGCCAGGGGAGCCGTCGCAGCTGGGTATGGATCACCCGAAAGACCTGGTGAAAGGCCTCCGCATAAGCCCCACCGCCCAGAGCCGGGCGAATCTGGTCCAGCAATGCATAGGATAGCGAGTCGGGCACCTGCCACTCCAGGCCGCGGCCCGCCTCAATCTTGATGGCGCGCTCCTGTGGCGCCAGGTAGATGCCAGCACTGTTGTTAAGGCCGGGCGTACCGGCGGGCATGTCGGCCCCGCGCTCCAGCGCGACAGCTTCGATGGCCCGCCCGCCCAGACTGGGCAGGGTCACCACAAAGTAGGCCACACCGGTGGCCTGATGATACGCCAGCAAGCTGTCCCGCAGGCGCGCCCGCTCGGCAGGGGTCAGCAGGCCGGCTTCATCGGCGATGAGGACCCCTTCCGGCGCTTGCGCCGGGCGGGGTTCGCTGCTGCAGGCGGCCAGCACCAAGGCCAGCCCCAGCAGCCATAGGCTTCGGTTTCGCATGCCGCAAAGGTAGGGATTCCCTCATAGGAAAACACCCGAGACAGCGTTTTCCGGTCCAGGATACCTACGCGGCGATCCACTTAAACTTGTAGGCCAGATCCGGAGACTTTATGCGCGCCGAGAGGCGCTTGAGGCGGTCGGGCAGGGCCATGAGGTAATCCCGGGCCCGCTCGCCGGCATCATTGAGGCCGGTGACCTTGTCGATGTCCCAGGTCCGCAGCAGGACCTCCATGATGTGGACATAGTCGCGGTGGGTATAGACGCCCAGCCGCTGGGCGGCGTTGGAGAAGTGATCGAAGAGCTCGCCGACCTTGCCACCTGATTCCCGCAGCAGGTGCGCGGGCATGACGATCTTTTTCCGCATCATATCTTCAAAGGCCAGCATCATCCCGCTCGGGTCAAAGTCAAAAATGTGCTTCACAAAGTCCTGATAGGCGCGGGCGTGGCGGGCCTCATCGGCGGCCACCTTGCCGCACATCTGGGCCAGCAGCTGGTTGCCGCGCTGATAGGCAAGCACGCCCACCCGGCGGTGGGAGATGTTGGTGGCCAGCTCCTGAAAGCTGGTGTACACAAAGTTGCGATAAGGATCTCGGTCGGTGCCCAGGTCCATCCCGTCATTGATCAGATGCTGGGTGGAGACCTCCACCTCGCGCATATTGATCTGGCCCGAGAGGTAAAGGTACTTGCTCAGCAGATCGCCGTGGCGGTTTTCCTCGGCGGTCCAGGCGCGCACCCAGCGCGACCAGGCGTTGCCGCCTTCCTTGACCTGCTCCACGCCCACCACATCCATCAGCCAGGACTCATAAGTAGGCAGGGCCTCCTCGGTGATGGTGTCCCCGATCAGCACCGCCCAGAAGTCATAGCTCAGCTCCCGGGCCATCTCGCGCAGGTCCCGCAGCCGATCCAGAAAATCGGCAGCATGGGTGTCGGGCAGCAGATCACTGGGTTGCCAGATCTTTTCAATAGGGGTCAGGTATTTTTGCAGGAAGCCATCGACCTTGGGTTCCAGGGCCAGCATGACTTCGCGACGTACGTCTTTCCAGGACATATTCAAAAAAGGTATCAAGGGGTGGTAACAGGATAGTCAATGGGTAAAAAAAAGACCTCTTCCGGAAAACACAAACTTTTTTCCAACAAAAAACCACTTGACCCTCAAGGAGTTTAGCGGAAAAGATTGTAAAAAAATCTTTTCCGCCTGGCCAAGGATTCATACATACAGAAAATCAGATACTTACAAAAAAGGGGGCTGGGCCGATTCATGGCGCCCAGCCCCTTTTGATAAGAAATCGTCCCTTCTTCGGCCTGCCCGAACCGGCGGCATTACTGGGGCAAGCGAATCCCGCCCTTGATCGCGGCCTCCACCGCATCGAGTACCTCCTGTACGGGCTGCCCCTTGGGGTCAATGGGGGGGTGGGCCTGCCAGGTAGGCTGTATGCCCACCGGCATGGGATACCAGCCGTGGCGCTGCAGCTTCCAGGCGTCGTTGATGGTGACAGGCAGAATCAGCGCATCGGGTATGTACTTGAGCAGGGTCTTGAGACCCTGATAGGAAAAACGCCGCGGCTCGCCGGTGCGGCTGCGGGTACCCTCAGGAAAAATCACCGCCGCGTAATTGTTCTCGGAAATATACTGGGCAAATTTCTTGATAGCAGGCAGGGCCTGCCGGGGGTCTTTGCGGTCGATGACGACATTGCCGCCATGCCGGAGGTTGTAGGAGATGCTGGGGATCCCCCTGGCGAGCTCGATCTTGGCCACAAACTTGATATGATGCCGCCGCAGATACCAGAAGAAGGGCGGAATGTCGTGTAAGCTCTGGTGGTTGGACACTACGATCAGCGGCCGGTCGCGGGGCAGATGGTAGGGCTGTGACCAATGCACATGGGTACCCAGCAGCCACAGGCTGCGCATCAGGCAGAAGTTGAGCAGGTCAACCGAGACCTTGTGCCAGCGGTAGCCCCCCAACGCGAGGGCCAGCCGCTGGAAGCCCTCAAAGACGACCAAAATCAGCCCAAAGACCAGCAGGTGCAGGGGCGTGAACACATAACCGAGGATTTTTCGCAGCAACATGGTGGATACAGCATGTGGGTTCCTAACCAAAAGCCAAAGCCCTGACCCGGGCCCGGGTCAGGGCAAACTTAAGGAAAATGCCGCTTGCGGGGCAAGCGCTAATAACCGGCCGCCTGCCCGTCCTTACGGGATTCGGAGGCCCCGTAGTACACATCCTTTTCTGCATCGTACCAGATCGCCTGATAGCCACCAAAAATGCCGATGGACGTCCCCAGCCGGTGGCCCCGGCGGGTGAGCTCGCGCAGCACCTCCGGGGCGATGCCGCTTTCCAGGTAGAGGGTGCCCCCGTCGGTCATCTCACTTCCCGTGGGCTGCGAAGAGCCCGAATGATTGATCCTCGGAGCGTCGCCCGCCTCCTGCAGGTTCATCCCGAAGTCGATCATATTGACGATGATCTGGGCATGGCCCTGCGGCTGCATGGCGCCCCCCATGAGCCCAAAGCTCATCAGGGGCTGGCCGTCCCTGGTCACAAAGGCCGGGATGATGGTGTGAAAGGGCCGCTTGCCGGGCTCATACACATTGGCATGGCCCGGCTCCAGGGAAAAGAGGGCCCCTCGATCCTGCAACATAAAGCCCAGATCACCGGGCACCACCCCTGAGCCCATCCCCAGGTAGTTGCTCTGGATAAGGGAAACCATATTGCCGTCGTCATCGGCGACGGTGAGGTAGATGGTGTCGCCCTCCTCGGGGCTGCCATGACTGTAGCTGCGCCCGGCCCGGTCGGGCCGGATGAGGGTCCGCCGCTCCGCGGCATAGGACTTGGATATCAGTTCCTGCACCGGGATATCCACGAAATCGGGATCAGCATAGAAGTGCGCCCGGTCCTCAAAGGCCAGCTTCTTGGCCTCCACAAAGGTGTGGATATAGTCGGCAGTGCCAAAGCCCATCCCGGCGATGTCGTATCCCTCCAGGATGTTGAGGATTTGCAGGGCAGCGATGCCCTGCCCGTTGGGGGGGAGTTCCCAGACATCGTAGCCCCGGTAGTTGGTGGAGACAGGGGTTACCCATTCGGATTTGTAGGCCTTGAGGTCCTCCAGGCTCAGGAAGCCACCGATCTCCCGCATGTGGGCGTCGATTTTTTCGGCGATCTCGCCGCGGTAGAAGGCCTTGCGGCCTTTTTGGGCGATCAGCTCCAGCGTATTGGCCAGGCGGGGATTGGCAAAAACGTCGCCTTTTTGCAGGCCGCGCCCCTCGGGCATGTAGGTTTCGGCAAAGTTGGGCCAGTCGGCAAAACGACGGGCACTGGAGGAGAGGTAGTAACCGATGACCTCGGTCACAGGAAAGCCCTCCCGGGCATAGGCGATGGCAGGGGCGAGAATGACCTCCATAGGCAGCTTTCCAAACTTGCCGTGCAGCTCAAACCAGCCGTCCACACAGCCGGGCACCGAGACCGGCAGGGGACCAAAATTGGGAATCTCGTTCAAGCCCTGGGCTTTGAAATGCTCCAGGGTCAGACTTTGGGGCGAGCGTCCGCTCGCGTTGAGGCCATGAAGCTGCCGGGTCTCGGCGTCCCAGACAATGGCAAAGAGGTCCCCCCCGATGCCGTTACCGGTGGGCTCTACCAGTCCCAGAACGGCATTGGCGGCGATGGCGGCATCGACGGCGGTGCCCCCCTGCTTGAGGATGTCCAGGGCCACCTGAGTGGCGAGGGGCTGGCTGGTGGCCGCCATGCCGTGGCGGGCCATCACTTCGGAGCGGGTGGTGAAGGGTTGTCCGGTGATGCGGTCCTGGGCCTGGAGGTCTACCAGCCCGAGCAACGGCAGCATCGTCAGGGCGCAAAGCGCCAGAAGAGAGCGTACATGAAAAGCGTTCATAATGAGCAGGAAAAGCGATGAATGAAAAAGCCAGGAAAACGCTTGGGAGTCCGAATATCCGTATTTTTTTATGGAAAGCCCATTTCCTCGAAGGCGTTCCTGTCTTTCCCAAACCAGCGGATCTGCACTTTTGATTGGAGAAAGCCGCCACCGGCTGTATTTTCGCGTTCTCAAAGAAAACCCGACCTGGCAGAGGGATTTCCCGGGCTTTGGCCCTTGTTTCCTCTGCCACTCATCAACTTAGAAACTTAGACCCTATGAAAGGCTTTCGCTTCTGGATCTTTCTACTGCTCAGCAGCCTGATGGGCATCAGCTGTAGCGACAACCTCACCTTTGACGAGCAAGCTGCGCTTGATCAACAGTTGATTGAGCAATATGCCGCCGACAATAACCTCAGTGGCTACTTCACCGCCAATGGTGTCTATATCGTCATGCAAGACGAAGGCGTGGGCGACGAAACGCCCGGCTTTGGCTCGGCGATAGAGATCATCTACACCGGCACCCTGCTCGACGGTACCGAATTTGATTCATCCAACGGCTTCCCCACCGTCCTCAATGTTTCCCGTCTGATCCGGGGCTGGCAGGAAGGCCTGGCCGAATTCAAGCGCGAAAGTGCGGGCATCATGCTTATCCCTTCTGCCATGGGGTATGGTCCCCGGGGGCAGGGAGAGATTCCCCCCAATGCTGTGCTGCGCTTCGATATTGAGCTCCTGAATTTTAATTGAGACAGCAAGACCGCTAGGCTGTAAGAGTCGAGACCGCTACGCTGCGAGACAGGTTCTACCAAAGGCATCACGCCAAACCCCTTAACGTCTATCTTTTCCCATGAAGCTTCTCTTTCCCCTGCTGGTGATGCTCCTGATACTGGGGGCTTGCCAACCTGAGGTGCTCACCCCGGCCGAGCAGGCCGCCGTCGATCAGAGTCTGATCGAAGAGTACGTCGCTGCCAACCAGTTGGACGGCGCCTTTACGGCCTCGGGCCTCTATGTGGCCCTCGCTGACAGTGGCTCGGGCGATACCTTCCCCACTCTATCCGACACCGTCAGTGTCGTCTATGCCGGCTACCTGCTCAATGGGCAGCTGTTCGACTCCTCAGCCGGCAATGCCGTCGATTTTCCCCTCAACCGGCTCATTCCCGGCTGGCAGGAAGGGCTACGCTTGTTCAAGCGGGGGGGAATGGGTACCCTCATCGTGCCCTCGGGCCAGGCCTACGGCACCCGACCCGTCGGCAGCATCCCCGCCAACTCGGTGTTGCGCTTCGACATTGAGCTGGTCGATTTTTATTGAAATAAGATCAGACCGCAGCGGGCTCTGGCAGAGGAAGGGAACCCCCGCTAAGGGGTCCATTTACTTTCCCAACGATGCCAGGGCCACTTCCAGGCCCAGCTCTATCATGGGCGTATAGGATTGTTCGCGCTCCTGCGCACTGGCGACCTCGCCGGTGACGAGGCTATCGCTCACAGTCAGAACGGTCAGCGCCTGCCGCCGGTACTTGGCGGCCAGGGCATAGAGGGCGGCGGTCTCCATCTCGACCGCGAGCACCCCCAGGGCGGCCCAGCGCCGCCAGAGGGGATCGCCCCCTTCCTCCTGATAAAAGGTGTCACTCGCCAGGATGTTGCCCACGTGTACGGGTACAGGCCCATCCTTGACCAGGTGGTAGGCCGTATCCAGCAGCTCAAAGTCTGCCAGGGGGGCAAAGTCCAGTCCGCCTGCCCAGCGGCGCACCATGCTGCTATCGGTGCAGGCACCCTGGGCAAGGACCAGGTCCCGCAGGTTCACCTGGGCCTGCAGGCTGCCACAGGTTCCGACCCGGATCAGGGTTTGTACCTCATACTCGGTGATAAGCTCATGGGCATAGAGCGCCAGGGACGGCATGCCCATGCCGGTCCCCTGCACCGACACCAGGCGGCCCCGGTAGGTACCGGTATAGCCCAGCATATTGCGTACCTCATTGTAGCAGCGGGCATCTTCCAGGTAGGATTCGGCAATAAAGCGGGCACGCAGCGGATCGCCGGCCAGCAAAACAGCTGGCGCGATCTCGCCAGCCTGGGCTTGGATGTGCAGACTCATAGACCCGCATGTTACGAAGCCCCGCCGAAGGAATCAACCCTGGCAATTGTTTCAATCCGGAACGCCGGACTGTTTCACTTTGAAACAAGTCCCCTACCCCAAGCGAAGCCCCCTAGCCTTAACCGGCTGATCATCAGTAAATAAAAATCATGGAATATTTCTTGCAACTTTCACCACGTAACCGGCATCTATATACATAGTTATGCCTTTGCTGGCCCCTTCCCGGTATCTTTTCCTTCCTCAGCCACATACTCCGACGCGATGAAACCTGCCGTACGCCCCACCTTTGCTTTTCTGATGCTGCTTATGGGTCTGTTGAGCAACGCCCCGGCCGCCTCCCTTCCGGTAGGCCCCGCTGCCGATCGTTTTCAGAATGAGCAGAAGGCCCTGCCGGCCGCGGAGGAAAGCCGGCCTGCGGCCGAGCCAAAAGCCCAGGCCCAACCCACCCCAAGTGGATCAACGGCTTCTCCCCTCAAGCAGATGTTCCAGTCCATGCTGGAGAAAATCTATCCCCGTGAGCCCGCTCCTGCCGCCGCCAGCGGCGGTGACAAGGCCAGCCCCCCCTCCGCTTCCTGATCCCAACCGTACCTCCCCCGAATAAATCCGGCAAAAACCTTCAATTTCCTGGGAAAAGACGTATTTTCGGAGAAACCCCTTTCGAGTTTCAAACCTTCGTCTTCTCATGTCCTTTGCTGGAAAAAGTGTCTTCATCACCGGGGCAAGTCGTGGCATCGGCAAAGCCATCGCACTGCGTCTTGCCCGTGACGGGGCTCACATCGCCATCGCCGCCAAAACCGCCGAGCCCCACCCCAAACTTCCGGGCACCATCTATTCCGCCGCCGAGGAGATTGAGGCCGCCGGCGGTCAGGCCCTTCCTCTGATCGTAGATGTCCGCGACGAAACCCTCGTCTCCCAGGCCATTGAGGAGACCGTCAAGACCTTTGGCGGGTTGGATATTCTGATCAACAATGCCAGTGCCATCCAACTAACTGGCACCCTGCAGACCGATATGAAGCGCTTCGACCTGATGCATCAGGTCAACTTTCGCGGCACCTATATGTGCAGCCAGAAAGCCATCCCTCATCTCAAAAAGGCCGGCAATCCCCACATCCTCAATATCTCGCCTCCGCTCAACATTGAGAAGCGCTGGTTTGCCCCCCATGTGGCCTACACCATGGCCAAGTACGGCATGAGCTTCTGCACCTTTGCCATGTCCGAGGAGTTCAGGCAGCAAGGCATTGCGGTCAACAGCCTGTGGCCGCGGACCGCCATCGCCACGGCGGCCATCAATATGCTGGGGGGTGAGGCCATGATGCAGCGCTCGCGCAAGCCCGAAATCATGGCCGACGCCGCCGCCATCATCCTCGCCCGTGATAGCCGGACCCATACCGGACAGTTTTACCTGGATGACAGCGTACTCGCCGAGGCCGGCATCACGGATCTGGCCCCCTACGCCGTCCGTCCCGGCGGCGAACTCATGCCCGATTTTTTCATCTGAGCCCATCTGCCCGCATCAACCCGCTCCATGATTGACTCTTTCAACTCCTACGGCCTCGAACCCTGGATCGTCAAACAGGTCCTCAGCTTCCTCAATAAGGCCCAGACTCCGCAAGACCTACATGTCGAAGACGCCAGCGAAAGCGGCACCGGCTATGCGATCGGCCGCACCGTCGCGGCCCGCATCCTGGCACAACGGAACGCCCTCCCCGGCCGGCGCTTCACCCGGCTGGAGCAGGTCCAGCAGATCAGCGGCCTGGGCCAGGACAAGCTACACGACCTCGTGGCCGGCTTCAGCCTGCCCGCCGCCGAAGCTTTTCGGCGGCAGATGAGCAAGACCGTTCTGCCCAGCAATTTTACCCTCGTCTACGACTCCATCCACATACGCGAGCTCAAAAATTTCCATCTTATTGCCCGGACGCCCAGTCGCCTCAACCACCTCGTGACCAAGCGCCTGGAAGCCATCGCCTACGAGAAGCACGGCGATGTCCCCGTCCGTGACCTGATCGGTACGCTGCTGGACCAGGCCTACCTGGAGACCTTTCCTAGCCCCCAAATCGGGGCCTATGCCCTCGCCCTCTGGTTCTATCGCTTCGACGAAGACAACTGGTTCTCCTTTGCCTCGGCCCATGCCGAGGCCGAGGCCTACCTCAGCCGTTACGAAGCCCCCTCCGACCGGCTCGAACTCCGCCTGTACAAGGGGTTTCCCAATGCCGGGCTGCTGATGGATCCTATCAGCGTCACCGACCTGCCCGTCGTGGTCAACTACCCCGAGCAGGTCATCACCATCTGGCGGGCCCAGTTGCAGGATTAGTTTTTGTACTGTACGGTCCGGGTGAGCGCGGGCTCAATGCCCAGCACCTCCCGGCACAGGCCAGATTTCCAGCTTGAATTGCCCCGGCCCCAAACCATGGCTAGGCCCTGTACATGGGCATAGCTGCTGACGTTGGTAAGCCACCGCCCATGGCCATGCACAGAGCAAGGGGCTCAGCCCTACCCGACGGGCCCCAGCAGGCCCGTCATACACCACATGTACATGCGTTGGCAAGGCGATCAGATCGCCCCGCACCTCCACCGCCCCCGGGAAAATTCAGGGGAAAGCCTGATTTTTTTCTCCCGGGCCTTGCGTATCTATGTCCCAGATCAGGGCTTTAGGTCAGGAGGTTGGGGCGTGTCCCGCGCCGGCCGCCAAAAGGCTCCCTGCGCGGGCCGGTCCCTTCCAGGCTACGGCCCTGCGGGCAGCTCGCTGCGCTCGCTCCTTCCAGGCACCTCACGCCCCGCCCGGCCCCCGCCGCCAGTTTCTGATCCAGCCCCGGCTTTTTCTCTCACCCCTATCTCCCAGCCATGCGCCATTCCCATCTCCTTGGCTTCGGCCTGTTCTTTTTTCTCCTTCACCTCCTGCCTGCGCAGGCCCCTCCCGGCATCGCCTTCCAGTCGGTCGCCCGGGACGCCAGCGGCGTCCCCATCGCCAGCACCAATATCACCGTGGGATTCCGCATCCAGACCGGGGCTGGCACCACCGTCTACGAAGAGACCCATACCCTTACCACCGATACCTACGGCCTCTTCAAGTGTGTCGTCGGACAGGGCACCGTCCTCAGCGGCAGCTTTGCCGCCATCGACTGGGGGGCCAGCCAGCATCAGGTGCAGATCCTCCTCAACGGGACCCCCGTGGGCACCACCGGCTTTGAGAGCGTCCCCTACGCCCTCTATGCCGAAGACGTAGACATGGGCACCGGCGACCTCAACGACGTGGACCTCACCGGACTGGCCATCGGACAGGCCCTGGTCTGGAACGGGACCGAGTGGACCCCGGTCACCGTCTCCACCAATAGTATCTGGAGCCAAAACGGCACCACCGCCTACTATGACCTGGGCCGCGTCGGCATCGGGATTGATACGCCCCTGGCGACCCTTCACCTCCGCGATACCGCCAATGTACTGTGGGGAACCAACCTGACCGGCAGCGGCTTTAAGCTGCTTTGGTACGGCCAAAAGGGTGCCATGCGCTTCGGCTACCTCACCAACCCCTTCGGCGGCTACAACTACGACAAGTTCTGGGACTACGACAGCGTAGGCTACTACTCCTTTGCTGGGGGCCAAAACAGCCGGGCCAAGGGCTTTGGCGCCTTCGCCTTTGGCTCCTTTGGTTGGGCCGATGGCTCCAGCTCCGTGGCCTTCTTTGGCAACGCCAAAGGCAACAACAGCTATACCTTTGGCGGCAACTCCAAGGGCCGGGGCAGCTTCACCGTCGAAGGCACCGCCGAAGACGAAGGCGGCATCGCCATGTATGGCTACACGGGCGGCCGCTATGGCGTCGCCATCGGAGGCGGTACCACCGGCCTGGGCGCGAGCAGCTCGCGCGAAGACTATGCCGTCGCCATCGGCTGGAACTCCGATGCCCGCGGGCAGGCGTCCGTCGCCCTGGGGCCCAGCGATGCCTTCGGCTACAATGCCTTCTCCACCGGCTGGTTCACCGAGGCCCGCGGCAACTATTCCTCCACCTTCGGCTATCGCACCACTGCCTACCCCTATGCCTCCATGGCCCTGGGTCGCTACAACGTCATCAGCGGCGACAGCGCCGCCTGGGTAGGCTCGGACCCGATCTTCATGATCGGCGATGGCACCAGCAACACCAATCGCTCCAACAGCTTCATCATCCAGAAAAACGGGCAGACCGCCATCGGTTATGACACGCCGACCGGCA
>RFHL01000240.1 GCA_003696875.1 Bacteroidota bacterium
CCATCGTGCGACAGATTGAGCGCGAGGCCAATGGCGACTTCGCGGGCTTTGCCCGCGGCTTTTTTGCCCAGACCGCCTTTACCGACTCCAACCGCTACGCGGCCCTGCTGGCCGACTTCAGCCCGGAACGGGTGCAGGCCGACCCGGCCTACAGCCTGATGTACGGCTTCTACAACTATTATTTCAAGCATCAGCCGGTCTACGACAGCTTGGATACCAAGCTGCAGGCCTTACAGCGGACCTATATGCAGGCCCAGCGCGAGGTCTTCCCCGAGCGACAGTTCTATCCGGACGCCAACAGTACCCTACGGCTCACCTACGGCAAGGCCGAGGGTATGAAAGCCCGCGATGCCGTACGCTACCGCTACTACACCACCCTTGACGGAGTAGTAGACAAGTACATACCCGGGGACTACGAATTTGATCTGCCCCAGCGGCTGATTGACCTGCACGAAGCCCGGGACTATGGCCGCTACGCTCACCATACCGGCGAGCTGCGGGTCGCATTCATTGCTTCCAACCATACCTCAGGTGGCAACTCGGGCAGCCCCGTCCTCAACGGCAAGGGCGAGCTCGTGGGCCTCAACTTTGACCGCAACTGGGAGGGGACCATGAGTGATGTGAATTACGACCGCCGGCTGTGCCGCAACATCAGCGTGGACATTCGCTACATCCTTTTCATCATTGACAAATACGCCGGGGCGGGCCACCTCATCGAAGAGATGAAGCTGGTTTCGACCCGCTAAGCGCTATGCAGCTCACCATTATGGGACATACGCCCCCGGGCTTGACCTTTGAAGGCCGGCAGCCGGTCTGGCTGGCGGTACAGTATGGCCGGGAGCTGGCCCAAGGCGTGCCCGGTGATAGTCCCGCGCCTCGTTTTGAGCTGGAACGGATCCCCCAGACCGCCCGTGACGGCAGTCCGGATTGGGGGGGGACCATTTGTACATGGGAAAAAAGGCGACCGTTTCGTATATCTGGTATGGTATGTGATGGGACAGGAAGAGACCGGCCGTTTTCGCCGGGCCAAGCTATCCCTCACTCCGCTGGCGGACATGCCCGGGCCGGTGGCCCGGGTGCATGTAGCCCTCACCGATGCCCGGGGCGGGCCGGTCTGTGCCAGCCTAAAATCGACTCACTTACGATGGGAATGAATACACACATGGAAAGTATGGATCATGCGGGGGCCTTGCTATCCCGTATCAGCGCGCAGCAGGAACTGCCGGAGCGGGCCCTCACCGCTGCCCGGGAAGCACTGCGGCGTACCTGGCAGGAAGAGCAAGAACACAGTACGACCGTGCTGCGCGGATATCGGCCCACCGCCTTCATCCTTAGGGTCGAGCGGCAAGAATTGGTCTTCCGGCATGACTGGCGCACGGTGCCCTTCGTGCGCACGCACGTAGGCCTGTACCTGCGCGACCCCGAGCGCCGCAGCCAGGAACTCGCGGCAGGCTATTACCTGTTTGATACCGACCCCCAAGGGACGGTCGTAGACGATTGGCTGGTGCCTGACATCCCCCGCATGGGAGGACCCGCCGGGCGGGCCCAGCAAGATGAGCCTCAGTAGAGAACCCTAGTGCTCTGTCAAATTCCCAATGATGGGTGATCGCTGCATCTTTTTCCGCATCTCTGCGTTGAAAAATGCCTCGTTTGGCCCGCCAAACTTCCCGG
>RFHL01000241.1 GCA_003696875.1 Bacteroidota bacterium
GACTGATAGGAGCGCCCGAGGTCGGGCGCCTTGAGGGCGAGGCGCTGCGCGCCGAGTGGAATCAGGGTGAGCCCCCCTTCTGCCTCCCGGGGCAATAGCCCCAAGGGGGAGATGCCGTTTAGGTAGCGCAGGTATTGCACCGGCAGGGGCTGGTCCAGCCCGTACTTCTGCCGAATGGCGTCCCGGGTCGCCTGGTCGGTGTTGTCACCGACCAGGTAGTCGGTGGGGTCCCCTGCCGCATAGAAGATCAGGAAGAGCAGCGTGACGATGCCCCACATGATGAGAATGCCCTGACCCGTTTTTTGAAGAAAAAAGCGCACGACAACAGATATAGTACCGGCCGGCTGACCGAGGGGTGAAGGTAGGCATTTTTGCCGATAGCCGTCAAAGGGTCTGGATCTTGGCCTCGGTAAGGGTGCCGGGCAGCAGCACGCTCAGGGAGGCAGGCTGTACCTTCACGCTCAGCCTGGCCCCAGCCTCCAGCGGCTCTCCGTCAATCTGGGCGGGCCCGGGGGCGGCCCGCTCAATGAGCAACTCCCGAAAGCGAAAGACCTCGACGTAACGCGAGCGATGGAAGCGGCCCCGAAACATCTTGCCGACCATGGCGCCGGCCTTGATGAGGGGAAACTTGCGGACGACCAGCAGGTCGAGCAGGCCATCAGCGAGGCGCGCCTCGGTAGATACCTTGGCGTCGTAGCCCCACTGGGTGCCATTGGCAATCACGACCCCAAGGATATCGGTGAAGTCGTGGTTCTCACCATCTATGGTGAGCCTGTAGTCGGCACCCCGATAGGAGAGTAAGCCCTGGGCCGAATTGACGGCGTAAGGGACGAAGCCACGGCTGTTGCCCCGGGCAAACTGCCGGGTGATCTCGGCGTCGAGGCCGACGCCGGCGACATTGAGGAAGGGTCGGCCGTCGAAGAGGCCGGTATCGACCCGCATGGGATGGGCTCCCAGCGCCTGCTGCGCGGCGATACGGGGCCGGATAGAGAAACCCAGGTTGCGGGCATAGCCATTGCCTGAGCCGTGGGGGATGATCCCGAAATGGACCGGCCGGCCAATGAGGCGGGTGCCAATGGCATTGACGGTGCCATCGCCGCCGACGGCGAAGATGTGTTCGGTCCCCTGGGCGATGGCCCGCGCGATGAGGGCATCGAGCCGGGCAAAATCAATGGGCTCGACGCGGACTCCGCGTCCGGCTGATCGGTAGGCCTCCCGGATCAGGGACTCCGTTTCCTCGGGTTTACGCTTGTGGCCTGAGCCTGGGTTTATGAGGTATAGGTCTTGCATGGGGGTGCGCCGGCCCCCGGGGGCGGCGGCAGTGAAAATACGAAAAAGCGCCTGACCACACGATTTCTCTCAAAAAGAAAAAGCCGGCAGCCCTCGCGGGCCGCCGGCGTCACCGGGAGGAAAAGGTGGTCTAGTTGCGGACACACTCGAATTCCACCCGACGGTTCACATAGTGAAGGGGTTCCAGTTTCGGATTGGCGTGATTGGCCGGGAGATTCTGGATCACGTTATTGGCTTCCCCTTGGTACTCCATGATGAAGCGGGCGGGATCTATCCCATAGGTATTGACCAGGAAGTCGACGGCATTCTGGACCCGGCGACGAGAAAGATCTTCGTTGTAAGCGTCGGTATTGCGTACATCGGCGTGGCCGGTAGCGCGAACCTTGATCGAAGGATCATTCTTCATCACCTGAGCGATGTAGTACAGCTCCGGATAGAACTCAGGACGGATGTTGTCTTTGTCCAATTCGAAGTGAACGATCGGCAGGAGACAGGGGATCTCGGGGGCTTCGTTTTCGATGATGATGGCTACCCCTTTGGCATCATAGTACATGCCGGGAGGCGAATTGGGTTCCTTGTCATAGCAATCGGGCACGCCGTCGTTGTCGGCGTCGAGAGCTACCCCGTACTGGTCTACGTCACAGCCTTTGGGGGTGAAGGGCTCTTCGTCATCGTTGTCGAGGACGCCATCACCGTCGGTATCCAGGGCGCGGCCGAGACCGTCGACCGGCATACCTTCGGGGGTGTCAGGCTCTTTGTCATAGAGGTCAGGTACGCCGTCCTTGTCGCCATCGTCGGTCAGACGCTTGGCGATTTCGCGGGCTTCCTGGGCGCTGCTATACACTTCGGTGAGCGGATTGCTCCACCAGAGAGACTCTTCACCCGGGCCGAGACGGAAATGGATACCGAGGGTGGTATGGTTGTAGCTGTCAAAGTCGCGGGTCAGCGAGGTCTGGTCCTGACCGAAGTCAGGTCCGCCGCCACCGGCTTCCTGCCAGCGCTGACCGTCAAGGAGGTCGTCATTGGCCCAGGCGATGCGGTGCTCAAGTTCAATCTCTACCCGGCGGCTGAGACGATAGCGTAGCCCCACGGCTCCGGTGATGGTAGGACCTACAACGTAGTTGTTGCCACCGATTTGGATGCCGTTCTCGGCGGTATGGCCTTCGGCAGGGGTTTCATAGACCCCGTCCTGACGGGACTGCAGCAGATCCAGGCGTTCCCGGCGACCGTCGATCACGAAGGTCGTGGGGTCGTTGGGGTTGATGGCGGTTACCTCGTTAAAGTGGGTGTAGGGATTGCCATTGCCATCAAGGGCGTCGACGGCCGTGTAGTAGGCGTTGACACCGAGGCCGGCGCCAGCGTAGATGTTCCACTTGGACTGCTCCTTGTAGAAGTTGATGTTGTTCAGGTTTACCAGTCCCTGGAGCGCCACGTCCGCGTACTGCATACGGAAGTTGTAGTACACATTGGGAGGGGTCACATTGGGGTCAGTATTGTACAGTTCTTCCCAGGGGTTACCGGCATGGTTGCGATAGCCATTGGTGGGAGACCAGTTTTGGCCATGGGTACGGCCGGCCGTAGCCTGAAGACGCAGCGAGAAGACATGGCCCATGGCTTTACGCACGTCGAGGCCGAAGCCCATGCCGGGCTGCGCCCGCACGTCGCCGGCCACAAAGGCGAGACCGCCTTTCACCCCGATCGACCAGTTGTTTCTGGGTTTGGGGGGAAACAGGTAATCGCCGTCCTCGTACATTTCGAGCTGTTCGAGGTCTTGCTCACGATACTTTTTAGATGCGTCCTCCTGAGCGTAACCCGCAAGCACGATCGAGCTAAGGAACATCAACAAAAGGAGATGTTTTACATTTTTCATATACTTCCTTCCGGTTTAACTGGGTTTGGGGATATATCAAAGAGAAATGAACGTGTTGAAGGTCGACTAACCACCTTAACAATATATAAACAA
>RFHL01000020.1 GCA_003696875.1 Bacteroidota bacterium
TACCTATCCCCTACCCTATTCTCAACCAGGCAAAAATATCTACTTATTATAAAGCCAGACCGGAAGTTTTCATCTCCCAATCTGGCCTTTACCCACAAAAACACTCTATTTGCCGGCATTTGGCTGCATTTTCCTCCATTATTAAGGAGACCGAATCCAGCCTCCTGCTTAGCGCAGCAAGGTGAGACTCCCCCGATCCTGGTGAATCGTCCCCTGCGGATCGACCCACCGTGCGGCCCAGATATAGAGCCCGGCATCGACCATCCGGCCGCGCCAGGTACCATCCCAGCCCGGTCGCAAGCGCTGGGAGGCATATACCTCACGCCCCCAGCGGTCATATATATACAGGGTCAAGCTGCTGACACCATGGTCAAAGGTGGGGATGAAGGCATCGTTGATGCCGTCACCGTTGGGGCTGAACACATTGGGAAAGGTGAGCCAGGCGCGACAATCCCTATAGGCGACGGTGCGACGGTCGGTAGCCGTGCACCCTTGCTCACTGACCGTCAGCACAAAGGTGCCCGGCTCATCTACTTGTCGTTGCGGCCCTGAATAGCCGTCTGCCCACAAGTAGGTAGCATCAGGAGCCGGGGATTCCGGTCCCAGCCAGAGGGATTCGCCCAGGCACAGCAGGGTGTCCGGGCCCAATCGCAGATTGGGGCGGGGTCGGGTGGTGAGCACCAGGGTATCTGTGGCAGCCAGCAGGGTATCGGCCCAGATCCATCCCCCGCCCGTCCCGCCGGGGCGGGCGTAGCGGACCGGATACAGCACATCCACCCAGTAGGTGCCCGCCTCCGACAGCCAGCGGGCGCGGGCCGTATCGCCATCCTGCCAACGCACGCCCCCTTCGGGCAGGCTCACCCAGAGGCTGTCGCCTTCACAGAGGGTCGTATCCCGGCCCAGGTCGGGCTGGGGCGGCGGCCCGGGGAGGATGGGCGACAAGCGGTCCAGGCAGACATTGCCCCGGGTAGGTGCCGTAGCTACCGCATGCGCACTGGCAAAGCGCAGGACTGAGATGCTGGAATCGGCCGTAAAGGAAACGTTGTACGGCCGCCAACTGGCGTGGTTGATCACCGGAGACTCCCAAAGCAGCTTCCCTGGCTGACACAGATCGGGCGCCCCCCAGACTTGGAGGCGGCAGGGGGCGGCCAGACTGGTCTGGCCGGGCAGGTGCGCCAGATCGGGGAGATAGCCCAGGTCGACGGAGAAATAATAGCTTTGACCGGCTTGAAGGGGCGGGTCAATAAACTGTGAAATCTCTTCTACGTTCTGCTCAGGCGTCGTGTAGTCCCGGATGACCAGGACCACGAAGCTCTGTCCATCGGAAGGGCTCAGAGCCTGGCCCCAGCTTCCGGGTCCCGTGTCGGGGGTGCTGTTGGGGTGACAGGCATACCAGTCCGGCGGGGGAAAATGCAGCTGTATTGGCCCCTCGAAAGAGGGGTTGTGGAAAGCCTGGGCTCGCAGCGTCCCCGCCATGAGCACATACAGGCAGGAGATAAACAAGTACCGATACATAGGTACACGTGAGGGGTAGTGAGTAGTCAGACAGGCAGATACGGTGTTCCTGTAGAAAACTAACAAAAAAAATCGGAGGATGGTTACAGTCCTTTTTCCAGAGGAATAGTAAGCCGCACAACCCTTTGACGATTGGCGCAGGCGGCTAGACATTACAGCTACAGATTGCACCCGCAGAAGCACGATGGCGTGGATTTTTCCGGAAAGAAATGCTTCTTGGGTCATATTTGATGGACACCTCCGCACCACCGGTTGCCATGAAGCACCCATTTTTTCATTCGTTCGATTTATCTCTCACCTTTATGCAAAAGCTCGCACAGGTCTTCTTCTCCGCTTTCTTGCTCTCGCTCATGTTTGCCCCCGCTGCTCAGGCCCAGGATTGGTCCGAGTCCCGCCTCCAGAACATGTACCTTGACTACCTGAAAGACCAGGGTATGGAAGGCTGGGTAGATAGCGATGGCGATGTCCAGTTCAAGTACAACGACCACAGTTACTTCATCGAAGTCAACGAAGACGACAACGAATTTTTCCGGGTGGTACTCTTCAACATCTGGCCCATCGAAAGCGCATCTGAGCGTGAGCAGGTTGAGGATGCCTGCGATGCCGTCAACCGCAGCCTCAAGTGCACCAAGGCCTACACCACCAACGACAACGTCTGGATGGCGGTGGAGCTCTTCGTCGGCAAGCCCGACTATTTCATGCCGGTCTTCATGCGCTCCCTCAATGTGATCGAGCAAGGCGTGGACCGCTTCGTCGAGGAAATGTAAAACAGTCCGTACATACACACGTTCGGCCGGCAGGAATTCCTGCCGGCTTTTTTTTGGTGGAATGCGCGCCCACGGCGCGTCATGCTACCCTCAGGCCTGCCATCCCTGCTGTTAAAATCATGACACATACCAAACCATTAATGTATGTTTTTTGACCGAACAGCCCCAACCTGGCAGTTGGTTAAGGCGTGGTCAGTATTTTTCTCTATAAAACATCCGATAGCAATACTATTTCAGTCAACACTCTATCTATCTACCTTTCTGGAGGTTACGAATGCACCCTCTTCTGGACCACTTACTTCCCCAATCCCTTCCCTATGCTTGGCTTCTGTACCCTACCTATTTCACAAGGCACCAGATTTCTGCTGATCCTGTGCCTGACCCTTCCGGCCAGCCTGGCTGGCCAAGGGGCCTGGATGGCGACAGGTACCCCTTACGACCTCAGTACGAATCCCTATGAGTACCGCCGCCACGAATGTGGCGCCGAGGTAGCCCACACCCATAACAAGCGTACCGGCGTCCTGATCGGCGGCCGCGGCGGCAGCCGCCCCGCCATCCTCCTCGACCTGAACAGCTATCCCTTTTATCTGCACCGCGGGAGCTATGCTCCCGTCGAGCTGCACCACATCGAAGCTGTGGTATGGCGGGACTCCCTGATTGTAGCGGGCATGGGGTTCACCGGTGGATACCCCAGCGAGACCCCCAGCCCCAACATCATCGCCTATGATGCCGCTTCCGACAGCTGGCAAATCCTGGAAAACAACATCCCCTCGGCCCGCCGCCGGGGATCGGCCTCAGCCGTCATCGATGGCGACTGGCTCTACTTCTTCTGCGGCCTGACCAATGGCCATCAATCGGGCTGGGTCCCCTGGACCGACCGCTACCACCTGGTCACCGGTACCTGGCAGAGCCTGCCCGATGCCCCGCGCGCCCGCGACCATAGTGTCGCCGTCGTAGAGGGGCGCAACGTCTACCTGGTCGGGGGAAGACGATCTGCAGTAAATAACGGAGGCCTGCATTCCTTCATGGTCGATAGCCTGGATGTGTTCAACCTCGATAGCCACAGCTGGTCCACCCTCCCGACCAGACTGCCCACCCCCCGGGCCGGCCTGTTGGCCACCATCCTCGACAACGCCGCCGGACATCCCGAGATCATGGCCTGGGGCGGCGAGTACTCCGGGGGCGTCTACAACATCGGCGAAGGGTATGACCTCATCAGCAACAATTGGGAACCCCTCCCTAGCCTGGCGGGCAATGCGCATGGTGACCAGCTCATGAAAATCAATCATGACAGTCTCGTGGTCATGTCCGGTGCCTACCTCGGCGGCAATGAGTGGTTCCCCACCTCACCAGAGTATGTACAGCTCTACGCCGCCAACGCCAACCTGCCCGTGGAATGGCTCTCGGTAGAAGCGCGTCAATCAGGCATGAGCGTGACGATTAGCTGGGAAGTGGAGGAGACCTTCGTCCTATCCTATCAGGTAGAACGCCGTAGTCAGGACGGAATCTGGGAGCCCCTGACCGAAATGCGCACGAATGGAAATGGACGCCAGCAGTACGCCTACCTTGATGCCAACCTGCCTGCCCCCGGGCGATACATCTATCGCATCCGGCAGACGGACTTCGACGGACAGTCTACCCTCTCACCGCAGGTGGAGACCTATATCCAGGGGCCCTTCAGCGTGTATCCCAATCCCGTGGCGCTCAGCCGGGGGCTACGGCAGCTTACGGTACAGGGCGACCTGAGCTTCCAGGCGGTCCACCTCTATGACCTGCAAGGGCGCCAGATCCCGATTGAGCAGTCCGGGCAGCAACTCATCTTGCCCGCCAGCCTGCCGGCGGGCCTGTACCCGCTACAGTTTGTGCGTAGCGGACAGCGTCCCGTCACGATCAAGCTGCGCATAGATTGACCCTGACTTAACATCTGCTTGCGGGGACCTCCGTCGGGGGTCCCCGCAAATGGCTTTTCCCCTACCCTCTCCGCCGCTCCAGCAGGATCATCATCATGAGACTCAGGAGCACCCGCTCCTCTTCGCCCCGCTCAAACTCAGCTTCCTTTTCGAGGGAAAAACGCCGGCCCAAGCCTGAGGGCTTCTTGGTCAGGCGCGCCACCAGCGTGCCGTCGGGCCGGGTTACCAGATAGCTGGGGTTGAAAAAATAGCCCGTAAGAAGTCCCAGGATGGGCACTTCGCCCAGCAGGCCATCGGCGACTTTCACCCAAGGATTGGCCTCCCGGATGGTGAGATCAGGCTGCTGCTGTTCATCAAAAATCTCATAGTGGGCCTTCCAGAGCGAAGCCCAGCCCTGCCGGGCCACCCGGCCAACTTCCTGTCCCTGGGCATTGGTAAAGGTATAGGTGGTCGAGAAGTCGATCCACTTGTTGGCCTTGAGGGTGTAGCGCAGGTCCGAGCGGGACTCGTCCCGGTACACCTGCACCTCGTCGATAAGCTTGAGCAGCTTTTGCCGCACATACACGACCACATTGCCCATACGGTCACGGGCCACAAAGTCATTGGCCAGGGTGCCGATCTTGAAGGTGAGGGAAAGGGGATAATCGAGTTGTTCCATTGCGGAGAGGTCAGAAGTTCCCGATTCTCGGGATTTCACTACGTTCAACAGGAGAGAGGTCAGGCAGCGTAGAGCATACAGGCGCATGGGCCTAAACATCACATACTTGCAAAGATCCCCTTCCCAACCCGAGGGTTGAAAAGGGGATGAGGCATTCGGTATGAACCATGCTTACCAGAACAGCGCATAGAGAATCGCCACGATGAGCGTGACCCCCAGTGCACCGAGGTTAAAAACGATATTCGTGTTGAAGGTATCCGGATCGTAGCGCAGGGCATGCTTGTCGGCGGTGGCCGAGCGGGCATTGGAGTAGAGCACCACCCCGATCATACTCAGCAGGGTCGCCAGGAAGATAAAGGCCTCTCCGCCGATGCTGCGCAGGCTGTTCCAGCCAAAGATGGCCACCAGCAGCGAGATCAAGCCCCCGGCACCAAAGAGGTAGGCACTGCGGACCATCATGTTCTTCACCTTATCGCTCAGCGGAGCCATCTTGTGGCCCTGACGGCCTGTCACCTCCTCAAAGTCATCATGCGAGTGGGCCCGGTCATCCGGCACCTCAGCCGACTTGTCAAAGTATATAAAGAGCGACGCCACCGTCACCAGCGCGATGAAGACATAGCCCATGCGCAGCAGGAAGGGCATCTCGGGCATCAGCAGCTTGGCGCCGGCGCCCAGCGGGAGGGTCAGCAGGGCCGCCGCAATGGCGGCCTTGGTGGTGGCTTTTTTCCAGAAAAGCCCCATCGCAAACACCACCGCCACGCCCGGGTAGATCAGCCCGGTATATTCCTGTATGTACTGAAACACCTGGTCAAAGCCGCCCAGCAGCGGCTGCGCCACCAGCGTCGAGATGATCAGGGCGCCCAGGGCCACAAAGCGGCCGATTTTCACCAGCTGCTTCTCCGAAGCCTGCTTGTTGATCAGCGGACGATAGATGTCGATCGTAAAGATCGTCGACGTACTGTTGATCATCGAGGCCAGCGAGGACACGATCGCCGCCACCAGGGCGGCAAAGGCCAGCCCGCGGATGCCCGTCGGCACAAAGTTCTTCAGCAGCCAGGGATAGGCCTCGTCTGACTTCAAGATGGTGCCGATCTCACTCATGGGCTTGCCCAGCAGATTTTCCAGGAAGCCCGGATTGGCCGCTTCCTCCTGGAAAAACACATAGGCCGTGATCCCCGGGATCACGACGATCAGCGGGATCAGGATCTTCAGGAAAGCGGCAAAGATGAGGCCCTTCTTAGCCTCGTCGACCGACTTGGCCGCCAGCCCCTTCTGGATGATGTACTGGTTAAAGCCCCAGTAGCCCAGGTTGGTGAGCCACATGGCGCCCAGGATCACCGCCAGACCTGGCAGGTCAATAAAGGCATCCTTCTCGCCTCCGGATCCATCTGGAATAAAGGTCGTTCCCTGCTCGATGATCATGTCAAAGTGGTCCGCGGCATACTGGTAGATCACCTGGAAGCCCTCCCAGACCGAACCCGGCGAGACTGCATCCAGGGCCAGAAAGGTCGTCACCAGACCCCCGCCCACCAGGAAGATCACCTGGATCACATCGGTCCAGGCCACCGCCACCAGCCCGCCATAGATCGAGTAGACCCCGGCCACGATGGCCAGCCCCAGGATGCCGTAGAAGACCTCGATCCCCAGGATCTCATGCAGGGCCAGCGCCCCCAGATAGGTCACCGTCGTCAGATTCACAAACACATAGACCAGCAGCCACATGATGGCAAAGGCCGAGCTCA
>RFHL01000242.1 GCA_003696875.1 Bacteroidota bacterium
ACTGTTCATCATGCCCACCACCCAAAAGATGGTCAGGCCATAATCCAGCCACCACAGGCCGGGCGAGGCGACGGAAAAATATTCGATGTGAATCCCAAATATGATCAGGATCACCCCGCAAAAGATTTGCCCCAGAAACTTGAGGCTGGGATGGGTGCCATAGGCATCATCGGCAAAGCCGATCATAAAGGCCAGGGTCGCACTGAGAAAGAGGGCCAGATAGGTACTGGAACTCGCCGTCTCGGGGCGCATGATCAGCAGGATCAGACTCCCCACCAGGAAAGTGATGTAGAAAGAAATCCCCCCAGTCGTGGGTTTGGAGGTCGCCGCCCATCGCACAATGTTCTGCGCCTGCCGGCTGTCCACCCCGAAATTGCGCGAAAAGCGCAGGAGGATTTTGTTGAGCATGTAGGAAAAGCCTACCGTCCCAAATAAAAGCAACACACTTTTCATGGATGAATGTTTAGACCAAAACTACAACAATCTGGTTTTGAAAGAAATCCAGCCCCGTTAACAAATTGTAAGATTCGACCGGGATTTGCGCACAAAGCCAATAGTATTGCTGTCATTTCTTGGCCAGTTTGTACGTATCTCCCTGGCAGGCAGGCTATTTACAGCCTTGGGCAAGGCACCTCGTCTTCTGTCCCTGGCAAATGGAGCGCCCGGGGCCGGCCCCAACACATGAAAGAAAAAGAGCCGTTTGTTACTTTTTTCAGAAAAATGCCCGCACCTGTACCCGGCCGGTATGTACCACCGGGCTGTCTACCGACAGCCGCCCGTCATAGGTCAGGCTCAGCTCGACATTCTCCAGCGGATACAGGGTCAGAAAGACCTGCCAGATCGCATTGGCACCGGGGCGCAAGCCTTCTCTTAGCTCATACTCGGCCGAAAAACCGGGTTCCCCCTCTTGCCGCAGATGTACCAGTTCCAGCTTGGTAAAGAGGTTGTTGCGGTCGCGCAGGTTCCACTTGGCGTCAAAGATGAGCTTGTGCAGCCATACCTGTGCATCCTGCACCCCGTCGGGGCGGGTGTTGGTGCGGGTGGCAAAGGCATAGGCCGAGGAAAACCGCAGCCGGCGGTTCAGCTGCAGGATAAACTCCGGCTGGGTCTCGACATACTCAATGTTGAAGTTGCGGGTGCTGAAGGCCTCGGCCTCGGTGTAGCGCCGCCCCAGGCGGGTCTCCAGTTCCAGGCTACGCTCGGCCTTGAGGGTGTAGCGAAGGGCATTGCCCACAAAGCTGAAGCCGCGCTGCTCAGGGCCGGTACTCAGAAAGAGCTTGCTGCGGGTATCCTGCCAGAAAAACTTGACGTCTCCCCGCGGGCTGTTCTGGAAAAAGGTCAGATCCTGCCGCAGGTTGTAATTAGCGTCGAGCAGGGTACTGTCCCCAAAAGGGTCCAGCAGGTTGATCAGAAACACCCCGGCCCCGTCCTCCCGAGTCTTGTTCTGGCTCATCCGGAAGTTGGTTACCGCGCGGGTATTCCGCAGCAGTTCCGGCCAAAAGCGCTCCGACTTGGCGATGACCTCCCGCAGGTCCCAGCGCAGATTGCCCGAGAGGGTCAGGCGGGTGGTGGGAAACAACTCCCGGGTGGGGACCACCACCCGGATGAAGTTGGCAACCAGGGGGTTATTCGCGACCTGAAATTCTTCCACATCCTGCACCCCGTCGTTGTTGAAGAGGGAATCCAGCCAAACGTACTGCCCCTGTCCCGGGGCTACCTCCAGGTAGCGGATCTCCCGCCGGGCCAGTTGCTCGGCACTCACTTCGTACACGAAGTTGGTGTAGACCAGGCGGTTTTTCGGCGCAAAGGTGGTCTGCAGGTTCGTATTGAGGGTGCGGGCCGGATCGAGCCCGGTGGCCGCAAAAGCGGAGTCTATGACCTCCAGCACCCGATAGGAAGTGATGCTCTGCACATTGAGCACCGCCGAGGGGCGGTAGCGGGCCTGCAGATAGGCGGTATAGGCGCGACTCTTGTCGCGCATCAGGCCATCGAGAAACTCCCGATCCTTGCGGTAGTTGAAGGACGCATCGGCCGAAAAGTTGCCTTGCCTGACCGTCCGCAGGTAGGGCTTCAAGTCGGTAAAGGCAAAGGAACCGGGGGCTGCGATGCCATTGCGCCGCTCGATCTTGTCTTCGATCCAGACGACCACCCCCGCCCGCAGCGGTCCCAAGGGCGCAAAGATGTCGCCCTCGTAGCGGTTCCAGCGGGCATCCCGCCCCAGGCTGTCGTCGGCATTGGCGATGCGGGTATAGGTAAAATTGCCCTGCAGCATGCGCCGCAACCGGCTCTCGACCCCATACACCTGCCGGTAAGCCAGCCGCCCGGGGCCGGTGTAGCGCAGTCCCCCCTCAGCCGAAAGGATGAGGGCACGCTTGTAGTCCAGTTCCAAGCGGGTACCGCCGATGTGTTCGTCGCGGCGGGGTTCATTACCCGGCAGGTCCCAGACCCGGTTGTACTCGGCCTGGTAGAGGCGGTCCAGATTGGTATAGCGGGCCCCGATGTACTGCTGGGTCGCCTCGATGGTGAGGTGCAGCGAATCCCCCAGAGGGACCCGCTCCCAGCGCAAACCGGTACGGTGCGCCAGGGCCCCGTTGTCGCCGTCGTCCTGGCTCGACAGGCGGTTGCGGTCTTCCAGACTCACGGCCGTCTCGGTCTGGAGCTTGAGGCGGTCGATCAGGGCGACCTCCACGGCCGCATCGGCCACCTGCAGCTGCCGGGGCAGCACCCAGGTCCGTACCGGGGCGTAGCTCCCGGCGGGGCTGCCGTCGGCGCGGGGGCCCACCCAACGAAAGACGTTGTCGTTGAATCCCGGCGCCGGCTCGTAGAAGCCGGCCCCCAGCCCCACAAAGCTGAACTCAATCCGGAAACGGGCCAGCTCGGGGTTGACCGAGCGCTGATAGTATTCGTAGGACTCGCCGTTGACCAGGGTATCGCGCCGCTCATAGCGGGTTTCGCCCTCGACATATCCCAACTCAAAGATGCCGGTGGTGGTAGCCACGCCCGGCTGGTCGCCCAGGGCGGCGAGGCTGTCCCGGACCGCCTGGTATTCCTCCGGATCCTCAAAGGGGGCATTGGGGTTATCGGCGTCACGGGCATAGGAAAAGCGTACCTTGACCCGCTCACCGAGCTGCTGCTCAAATTGGCCCACCAGCAAGGAGCGGTTGTAATAGCGGTCGTTGTATTCAAAGTCGACCACGATGCGGGTGATGTTGGTGATCACGTGCCGGGCCGTGAAGGTGAGCTCAGCGGTGTTGTAGTTGATCACATAATCGGCATTTTCGCCCCGGGTCATCAGGACGCCGTTGAGGTAGACTTTCTCGCTTCCCGCCAGGATGATGAAAAAGCGCTCCCCATTCTGCCCGGTGAGCCGGTAGGGCCCGGAGACGCCATCGCGTCCCATGAAGGAGTTGGTATGAAACTTTCCCTTGGCCACAGCTCCGCTCACACTGAGGCGACTCTGCTCGGTTTTGCGTTCAAATTGCAGGCCCTGCACGTTGCGGTAAAAGTTGGCGAAGCGGCTGTCGCGACGGCTCACTTCGTAGTCGCCGATGGTGACGGCATATTCGTCCTTCATCAGCCGGATAAAGACCCGGTCAAAGTCGGAGATCTGCTGGGTGGTCCCGTCGGGTTGAATGGGAATGTTTTCGTCGGTGATGGCCCCGACGATCTTCAGCCCATCTCCCAGATCGCCTTCCAGCTGCAGGCGCAGCCCACTGGTGACGCTCGCGCCCCGGTTGTTGCCGACGGTGAGGCCGCGGGAGAGGGTCCCGCTCTTGCGGATGCCCTCAGCATCCTCCCAGAAGCGGGTCTCGCCCCGCTCGGTGGCGGGGTCATAGATGACGTCGACCTGCGGCGCCGGCGCCGTAGAGTCTACCACGAGGTTGAATTTCCGAAAAAAAAGCGCCTGTCGGGGTCCGGAGGGGAAATAGCGGTAGCCCATCACCCAGGGGCCGGCGTAGCCACTGTCGGCGATGACCAGCCAGCCAGCGGCCAGATCCAGGGTATAGGCTTCCGGCGGGAGGCGCTTGCCGCCCAGCCGCCACAGGCTGTCGGTCTGGGGGACGATCAGGCTGTGACTTAAAAAAAGGGTATCGCCGGGCAGGCCCCGCAGGGTATCGCGGGCCGGGAGGGTCTGCCCGGCCAGCAGGCCCGGGATCGCCAGGCCCAGCCACAAGAGGATGGCCCAGCCAGCCTTTCCCCCCCCATTTCTCCACGCAACATGTCGCCGGCTCCTCATTATACTGGCTCCAGCGGCTGCAGACGCTCCACCTCTTCGGCCGGAATCTCGATGATGAAAACGGTGCCTTCGCCTTCCTGGCTGCGGAAGGTGATGGTCCCGCCCATACCGTCGATGATGCGCTTCACGATGGCCAACCCCAGGCCCATACCCGAGGTTTTGGTAGAAAAACTCGGCTCAAATACCCGGTTGCCCAGTTCGGCAGGGATGCCTTTGCCGTTGTCCTTGATTTCGATATGGGCCCGGTCGCGCAGGTCCTCCATAGAGATCTTGATGATCCCATCCTCCTCGACCGCCTGGAGGGCGTTCTTGATCACGTTGTTGAAGCAGCGGGAGAGCTGATCCCGGTCGCCTACAGCCCAAAAAGGGGCTTGGGGCACATCGATTAGCCAGAGGGCTTCTTCCGACTGGGTGTAGAGGTCGACCACCTCCATGAGGACGGCCGTTACATTCACCTGCCCCTTGACCGGCTCGGGCATCTTGGCAAATTCGGAGAAGGAGTTGGCGATGCGCACCATCGACTCGATCTGCACCATCAGGGTCTTCATCACCTTCTCAAACATCTTCTCAAAGTGGGGACCGCCTTCCTTCTGCGCCCGCATCAGATGCTGGATGCTCAGCTTCATGGGGGTCAGGGGATTCTTAATCTCATGGGCCACCTGCCGGGCCATCTGCCGCCAGGCCTGTTCACGTTGGGTTTGGGAGAGCTTCTCTTCACTCTCGGCCAGCTGAGCTACCATCTGGTTGTAGGCCGCCACGATGGCCCCGATCTCGTCCTTGGCGGTATACTCGATGGGCTCGTTGACGTTGCCCAGGTTGGTGGCGGAGAGGCGTTGCTGAATCATCGACAGGGGCCGGGTGATGGTACCCGACACCACCACGGCCACCAGATTCAGCAGCAGAAAGGCCAGCAGGTAGATGTTGGCCAGATAGGCCAGAAAGTTGAGCACCTGCTCCTCTAGCTGATCCTGCCGGGCAATGTAGGGTACATTGACATAGCCGATGGGCGTGTTGTTGTTGCCAATGATGGGCCGGTAGCCTGAGAGGTAGGCCAGGGTGCCGATTTTTTCCCGGATCACAAGGTCAGACAGACCCCCGTTGCGGAGGCTGTCAAAAGCCACCGCGTGCATGAGGTCGGTCTGGATACCGTTCTCAAAAATCATGGTCTGGGTGGAGGCCACCCGCTTGCCAAACTCGTCGTAGACGTTGACGTCATTGGTCATATAGTCGGCCAGCGAGGCGACCCGATCCCGAAAGCCCTGGGAGAGGGTGAGCCGGGCAAAGGGGTCGTTGCGAATGCGCTGAAATTCAGGCCCGATAACCTCCGCAATGCGCGCCGCCTCTTCGGAGAGTTCCTTGCGGGCATCCTCGCTGTAGCGGCTCGTTACGAAGGGGTACAGCAGGATGATGATCACCAGCATGGGCAGGATGCTGATGGCCAGCAGGCCAAAGCGGATCTTGGCCCGGAGGGGAAACTGGTACGAAAACTGCCGCGAGCGCAGTGAGCGCAGGCCCAGCACGGGCAAGCCGATCACCAGCAGCGTCGCGAGCACATAGAAGTAAAAGATGAAGGAAAAGGAGGTGATCACCTCAAAGAAGCTCTGCCGGTGGTAGCGCACCACCACCAGCTTGTTGCTGCCGATGGGCTCCAGGTACTCCTGCCACCCATCGCGCACGCGATGGGTGTTTTCCTGAAAGGAGGCATAGTCCTCCATGAAAATCGGAAAAGCGCTTTCCCCACGCTTGTTGTAAAGGATGCCTTCGCGGTACACGGCATGATCAAAGGCATTGATCAGGCGGATCTCGTCGTAGACTTTCTGATCCAGGGAGAGGGAAGGATAGAGGCCCTCGGTCTCGCGGCGGTTGGGTACGAGCTCCAGCAGGAAGCGGGTCTGTTCGACAGAATCGTCTTTCAGGAAGAGGGAAAATTCGCCCACATAGATGTCGATGTACTTGTTTTCCTGGTTCACGACCTGGTAGAGCGGCACATCGTCCGAGACCCGCTCGCCGCGGGCCGAGAGGGGGATGCCCTTGTCGGGCCCCAGCGTGGGCTCGCGCTCGCCCCGGCTGTCCAGCCGGCGGCCCGCGCTGCTGTAGATGTACAGGCCCACCTGAAATTCCTTGAAGCCAGGCCCAAAAAAGCGCTCGGCCATCCAGTCCCGAAAGTCGTTGATGTCGCGATAGGTGGCGGCCTGAGTCCGGATCTCGTCCATATTCTCTTCGATGCGGCCCAGGGCCCCCACCATATCGGCCGCCGTATTGGCGGCCTGGGTGCCCAGCACCGTTTGGGCCAGCTGCTCGGCCCGGAACTGCCGGGTGAGGTTTACCCCCGCCACCACATTGTAGGTCACCAGCACCGAAAAAGCCAGCAGGATGAGCAGGTAGTTGCCCAGGTCGTGATGCAGAATGGGCCGAAAGGGGATGCGGTACAGCACCAGCCCCATGGTGGCGAGCGTGAGGCTCACCAGCAAGCCCAGTACGGGTGCCCCGGGATGCAAAAGCAGATTGACGGCGACCAGAAAGAGAAGCTGTGGCAACAGAAGGCGCAGCGACAACTGATGCCGCCACACCAGCAGCACATTGAGCTTGATGAGCAGAAAGACCACCAGGATCAGCGCCAGCAGCAGCACCCCCACATCCAGCAGGATGAGGAAGGAGTAGATGTCGGTGCGGAAGATGTTAGAAAACTCGATGTCGACCTGAGAGTTGACATAGAATTGCTCAAAGACGTAGACATACCACTTGAGCAGCGCGCTGCTCAGCAGGAGACTAAGGCCCAGAGAGGGCCATAGGAGGACCGGCCGCTCCATTACATAATGGGCCAGCCAGTGGGTAATCCGAAAAAAGTGGGTGTAGACAATCCAAAGCAGGATGCCGAGGGTAAAAATATTGAGGGTCAGCTCGCCCAGGGAGGGCGCGAGGACATGGAAGGCCAGGATGTCGGGGGAGAACAGGTCGGCTTGGATATAATGACCGGGCAAGCCCAGGGTATGCAAGGCCCAGCGCAGCACGATTACGCCCAAAAACAGGCCCAGGTTGAGCCGGTAGCGGTAGCGCCAGTGGGTGAGGACATAGATGCGCAAGAAGACGGTAATTCCCACCAGACTGAGCAGAAAAAACAGCATCACCGCCAGCCGCATCGGGCGGCGAAA
Source organism: Bacteroidota bacterium (assembly GCA_003696875.1). GTDB lineage: Bacteria > Bacteroidota > Bacteroidia > J057 > J057 > RFHL01. The sequence continues at coordinate 7,390 of RFHL01000242.1, forward strand.
GGGCTCCACCGGCACATTGCGCAGGGTAAGCAGCAAGCCCCCCTCAGGATCCAGTAGCTGCAGGTCTCCCTGCTGCTCGGTAGGCCCTACCGTAACCAGTATGCGCCGCACGTTGCGGCTGCTTCCCCCATCATAGAGCGCATCACGCCACCTTCCCAGGAAGAGGTAGGGCACCAGAAACTCGTTGTTGACCTCATAGCTGACATAGAGGGGGACCAGGCGGACCTCGGTCTGCACATCCCGTTCCAGACGAATCTGATAATAGGCGCGCCGGGCAATCGTCACCAGCCGGCTGTCGGGGATGTCACTCAGACGGTCGATCAGCCGCTGCACCTCCTCATCGGTGATCGGCTCGTTCCGTGCCCGTTCGAGTTCCGCCCGCACCTCCTCGAACGGGCGCTTCGGCGGATCGATGCGGGTCACCTGGATGATGTGGAACCCGAACTCCGACTCGACCGGGTCGGACACCTCCCCCGGCTTCAAGGCGAACGCCGCCTCCGCGAACGACTCCACCAGCTCGTGGCGGCCCATTGGGCGCCCCAGATCCCCTCCCCGACGTGCGGTCTCGGGATCGTCGGAGTACCGGCGAGCCAGCTCCGCGAACTCCTCGCCCGCCCGAATCCGCTCGACGAGCCGGCGGGCCTTCTCCAACGCCGCGCGGCGAGCCGCCTCCCGTTCCTCCGGCCCGGCCGTCGGATCGACCCGGGGAGCGATCAGGATGTGCCGGACGTGGATGCGCGCGCCGTACCGCTCCTCGTACAACCTCCGGATGAACGCCTCCCCCCGCCGCTCACGTTCGCACAGCTTGCGCGCGTACAGGGCGGCCGGCG
>RFHL01000243.1 GCA_003696875.1 Bacteroidota bacterium
GAAATATCCATGCTGCAAACAGGCCCAGCAGGGGCATAGCCAGCCCATGACGGAAGTGATAAAAGGGGGTTTTCATGTTGATGAATGTTAATGAGTGATGTGAAGTGTAATGATGAATTAAGAAGGAACTCAAAGAGGTTCCTGCGCAGTGGGAGGGAGTGCCCCCCACTGCCGGAACGATAGCGGTTATTTCACCACCACCAGCTTTTTTACCAGCCGTTGCTGCCCGCAGTAGAGTTGCAGGTGGTACATGCCGGCGGGCAGGTTGGCGGTGTGCAGCTGCTGCCGGTGTATGCCGGCAGGCAGGTGGAGAAGCTTTCGAAAGCGGGGGATTTCTTTGCCGGCGGCATCAAAGAGGGCGATGCGCACAGACCCCTGCTGCGACAACTCAAACTGCAGGCTGACCTCCTCCCGTGCGGGGTTGGGGTACAGGCTGATTGGGCCAAAGGCCTGGGCTCCTGCCTGCCGCAGTGCCTCCCCGGTTCCGGAGGCCGACTGCCGCAGCGGCGTCCAGCTGATACCGGTAAGGGCATTTTCACAACTCACAATTTCGGCCGAAAACCTGCCCGAGCCCGACACCTGAAAGCCCGGGAAGAGGCGGATTTGCTCACCAGCCCGGAAGCTGACGCTGGCTTCACTGCGCACGGTAAACTCGAAGTTTTCCGCCGCATTGATGTTGAGGTGTGCATATACATCGGCCATTTCGTAATTGGAGAGGACGAGGGGGTTGACCGAAGCCATGTTTTTGGTGTCCAGGGTTTGTTCAAAGGCAATCACCTCCTCAATGGTGCCATCCAGCACCAGGTTATTGCTGGACAGGCCATCGCCCAGGGGAGCCCCGTTAAAGGTCATGGCCGAGTTGGAGAAAAATTTGATGCGGGGGCAGGCCGAGCCGCTGCTGCAGCCAGTGGCATAGGCCATGACGGTACGCCAGGCATTGGTCACATCTACTTTTCCATGGCCATAAGAAAAAGGAGTGATGCTGTTGTCGTTGCCAAAATCATGGCGGCAGCCCTGCAAATGGCCCAGCTCGTGCGGAAAGGTGGAAATTTGGTTTTTGTACCACATAATGGCAAAAGCCTCGTCCTTGTCGCCTGCCAGTATTTCCATGGCCTGCCCGCCAATGGCGCCGGAAGACCCCACCACCGAGTCGGCCAGCAAAATGCAGAGGTCGGCATCATAGCGGCCACGCAAGTCGTGGATTTCATCCATAAAACCATCATTGGGGTCCCAGAAACGGATGAGGTCCTTGGACTTACAGCCGTAAGCCGTGCTGCAGTCGGTGGTATTGGTTTCGCTGTACACCACCTCCACACTTCTGGCCAGCTCCATCTGAAAACCCACTCCGGTGTTGGTGTAGGCGTCGTTGCTGTACTCGATCATGTCGAGAATGAAATCCTGAATGTTTTCGCGTCCTTGTGCGATGGCCACATTGCGGGTATAGGCCACCAACACCCGCAGTTTGCACTCCGTGCTGAAAGTGGGGATGAGAATGGCAGCTGCTTCTCCACCAGGTTTGCCACCTGGCTTGCCACCTTCCGGCCCCTTGCTATGCCTTCCGCTTTCATGCGTTCCGCAGGGAGCTTCTGGGAGGTCGGCGGCCTGATACAGCAGGTGCAGCCCTTCTCCCAGCGGCTCGAGGTAATAGGTGCTGCCGGGCAGGGCGAAGCTGCCCCGGAAGCGGTTGCCTCTGCCGGTGAGCGTGCTTTCCAGGTGGGGGGCTCCCCTGAGGGAGGCGCGCCAGCGACCCGAGCCCGTGGGCAGGGTTTTTTGTTCAAAAATATCGAAGGTATAAACCTGGCCGTCGGGCAGGGAAGTGCTGAACCGGTCGCGGCTCAATGCCCCCGGCTGAATGCGGGTCAGATACGTAGCCCCTCCCTTGAGGCTGGAGCGGAGCTGGGCCAGTCGCGTTTCCGCAGCCGGGCTTATGGCAGTGGGCTGTACAAACTCCAGTAGTCCCTGGGCGTTTTCTGCAGCAGGCTGCTGCCCCATGAGCAGGGCGATATGCCCCAGCAGGTACATATAAAGGATGATTCGTTTCATGGCTGTTGGGGTTATTGGTCAGACAATGCCGCTTCCAGTTCCTGAATGCGCTTCTCCTGCTGCAGAATGTAGAGGGTCAACTCTTCGATTTTTTCCATCATTTTGAGCTGCATATCGCCCAGATCGAGGCCCTTGTCTGCCATTTCAGCAGCCGAAGGCATGCCGGGCAGGTGGCCTTTTTCGGTTATGTGCTGTTCTACTTCGGCCAGGGTGGGTAATGGGTAGGCAGGTTCAAATACGTAGTCGGGCCAACTGGTAGAAAGCTCCACCAGTATGCCTTCGCAGATCACGTCTCCGTCCACGGCCAGGCGGTAGCCGTTGGGTAGGGTGGTGGTGCCAATGGTTACCCCTGATTTTTTGAAGGGGTCGAGGAAAATCTTTTCATCCGCATTTTCAGGCGTGATGTAGAGGTCGGCATTGCCAAAGCCCAGGTCCACAGCCGTGCCATCGGTGCGCATGGCTATCCAGTGGTCGGTGCCTGTTTCTTTGAGGCGTATGCGGCTGCCTTCGCCATACACATCCAGCAGGTAATTGGGGCTTTTGGTGCCAATGCCTACCTTGCCGGCCTTTCCGATGCGCATGCGCTCGTTGTCACCATCAGTTTCAAAAACCAGCGCACTGGAGCTCTGTATGCGCAGCTGGTTGCCGTGGTGCACATCGTCGTAGATGTAGTGCATCAGGGTGTCGTTGAAAATGCCATTTGAAATTTTCAGGTAGGCATTACCCTGGTTGTTGCCCTGAATGTAGAGGCCATTTTCGCCTTTTACCCGCAGGTGCAGCTGGGATTCGGGCCTGATTTCGCCGGCATTGTTGTGGATGCCTATGCCCACCTGGCCATTGGTATCTACCAGTACGCGACTGAAGTTGCTGTCCCTGAGGTGGAGAAAGTCTTCATTGCCGTTGGTCTGGATCGTCAGGCGGGCGTCGGGCTGGTCCGTACCTATGCCCACCGGGTGCAGGTCGTGATAAATGCCGTAGGGTGGGTTGGGAAACCACTGGGCGTGAACATTAGCTGCGGCCAGCATGAGGCCCAGCAGCAGGAAGGAGGGCACGAGTTGTGCCAGACGAATGTGAATGGACATGCGTTTCATGTAATTGGGGTTAAATGTGAAACATGATGGAAGCGGGTAAGTGCTTATTTTTCCCTAACTTCATCTGCATAATTCGGAACGGAGCAAAGCCGATCACTCAACCATCCTCATTTTTTCAAAAAA
>RFHL01000244.1 GCA_003696875.1 Bacteroidota bacterium
GATACGGCTTTTGAAGCCTGCCGCATCGCCATGCAACACATGACGCCGGTCATCCTCCTCAGCGATGGCTACATCGCCAATGGGGCCGAGCCCTGGCGCTATCCGCAGGCGAACGACCTGCCCGAACTCAAGGTGCAGTTTGCGCCGCCCCGGGACGGTTCCGAAGAGACGCCTTTCCTGCCCTATGCCCGGGACGAGCGACTGGTACGGGCCTGGGCCATTCCCGGGACGCCCGGCCTGACCCACCGCATCGGCGGCCTGGAAAAGGAGGATGAAACCGGCAATGTATCCTACGATCCGCTGAACCACGAGAAAATGATCCACCTACGGGAAGCCAAGGTGGAGAAGATCGCCGAATACGTGCCAGAGCAAACCATTGAAGTAGGGCCCGATACGGGCGAGTTGCTGGTGGTCGGCTGGGGCTCTACCTACGGGGTCATCCGCTCGGTGGTGCGCGAGTTGGTCGACGAAGGCCATGCCGTAGCGCATGCCCATCTGCGCTATATCAAGCCTATGCCCCGCAACCTGGGGCAGCTCATGGGCGGCTTTAAGAAAGTGCTCGTTCCCGAGATGAACCGGGGCCAGCTGGCCATGGTGCTGCGGGAGAAATTCTGCCGCCCCATCGGCCAATACAACAAGATCCAGGGCATCCCCATCGCCAAGGCCGAGCTCCGCGAGGCCATCCTGAAAGCCCTGGATTGACCTGCCAGACACAACTCCTGGCCCACCTTAATATTTTTTCTCGCTTCTCGCTTCTCGCTTCTCGCCTCTCGATTCTCATTTCTCATCATATGCAAAGCAACGGAACCACCGCCCTCAAAGCCAAGGATTTTGCCTCTGATCAGGATGTGCGCTGGTGCCCTGGCTGTGGGGATTATTCCATCCTGAAGCAGGTACAAAAGGTGTTTGCCGACCTGGGTCTGAACCGGGACGAGGTGGCCATCATCTCCGGGATTGGCTGCTCCTCACGCTTCCCCTATTATATGGAGACCTACGGGATGCATTCCATCCACGGTCGGGCGACCACCATCGCTTCCGGCCTGCGCATGGCCAATCCCGACCTGCACGTCTGGGTCATCACAGGCGATGGCGACGGGCTCTCTATTGGTGGCAACCACATGATCCACCTCCTGCGCCGCAATTTTGACCTGAACATCCTCCTGTTCAATAACCAGATTTACGGCCTGACCAAGGGGCAATATTCGCCCACCTCTGAGATGGACAAGGTGACTAAGTCCACGCCGCTGGGCTCGCTGGACCGGCCGATCAATCCGCTGGCGCTGGCCCTGGCGTCTGACGCCAGCTTTGTGGCCCGCTCCATGGACCGGGACCCCAAGCACCTGCAAGAGACGATCTTGCGTAGCCATCAGCACAAGGGTAGCAGCTTCATAGAGGTGTACCAAAACTGCAACATCTTCAATGACGGAGCCTTTTTCGCCTTTACCGAAAAAGACAGCAAGCCCGACACCGCCCTTTTCCTCACCCAAGGTGAGCCCCTGCGTTTCGGGGCCGACCACAACAAGGGCATTCGCCTGAATGGGCTGCATCCCGAGATCGTGGATCTGTCGACCGGCGAATACAGCCCCGAAGACCTGTGGATTCACGAGGAAAAGGACCTGTGCAAAGCCCAGATGCTGTCGCGCTTCTCTGACATGGAGGCCTTGGGCATGAACGAAGTATTTCCCCGGCCTTTTGGGGTAATCTACGCCCGTGAGCGGGCCTGTTACGAAGATTTGCTACAGCAGCAGATTGCCCAAGCCATTGACCGGCAAGGTGCTGGCGATCTTGATGCCCTGCTAGCTGGCAACCATACCTGGGATATCGATTGATAAACCCAAAAAAATCGGCGACATTTGCCCCGCTCCGCATGAGCGGGGCTTTTTGCTGAGGCCGTGCAAAGCCCGTCAACACCAGGTCCACGCCTCATGCTTTTTTCACGTTGCTTTTTTCACTTGAGAAGCTATCACACCATGATCACCGTACAGGAAGCCCAACGCCTCATCATGGAGACCGTGAGCCTTTGGCCGGCCACCGTCGTGCCGACCGTTGAGGCCACTGACCGAATTTTGCGCGAGCCGCTGGTTGCCGACCGGGATTTCCCCCCCTTTGACCGGGTAGCAATGGATGGCATTGCCATTGCACAGGCCGCCTTTGCGGCGGGGAACCGCCGCTTTGAAGTTACAGGCCGGCAAATGGCCGGCGCCGCGCCGATCACCCTGGCTGAGGGGGCCGTCTGCTGTGAGATCATGACCGGGGCCATGCTGCCGCAGGGCGCCGACAGCGTGATTCGCTACGAAGACCTGGAGATGGAAGAGGTGGACGGAAAAACCTGGGCCACCATCACCCTATCGGAGGTCAGGCTGGGGCAGAATGTGCACCAGCAGGCCAGCGACCGCTCGGCGGGCGACGAACTTCTGGCGCCGGGACGGCGCCTGAGCCCCGCCGACATCGCCGTGGCGGCCTCGGTAGGCAAGCCACAATTGAAAGCAAGCAGCCTGCCCCGGGTGGCCGTCGTCTCCAACGGCGATGAGCTGGTGCCGGTGGAGGCCCAGCCGCATCCGCATCAGATTCGCCGCTCCAACGGCATCACCCTGCAGGCCGCCCTGCGGGAGCTGGGCGTCGAGGCCAACATCTTTCACCTGCCCGATGATCGCAAGGCCATCGAGCGAGGGCTGGCCCAGATCCTGGGGACCCATGATGTAATCATCCTTTCTGGCGGCGTGTCCAAGGGCAAGGCCGACTTTATTCCCGACACCCTGGCGAGCCTGAAGGTAGAAGAAATCTTTCATCGGGTTACGCAGCGCCCCGGCAAACCCTTCTGGTTTGGCAAGGGCCATCAGGATCAGATCGTTTTTGCCCTGCCGGGCAATCCGGTATCCACCTTCGTAGGCTATTACCGCTATATCCGGCCCTGGTTGCTGGCCTGCCTGGGGAGCAGCTATCAGCCTTTGGCGGCCTGTCTGGCCGCTCCCTTCACCTTCAATCCGGACCTGACCTACTTCCTGCAGGTGCAGGTTTCGACCAATGAGGACGGTGTCCTCATCGCCGAACCGGTGCCCGGTGGGGGATCGGGCGACTTCGCTAATCTGCTGGCCTGCGATGGTTTTCTGGAACTACCGCGCGGCCGCAACGACTTTGCGGCGGGGGATACCTTCCCCCTCTACCTCTACCGGCCTTTGCGCTAGGTTCTTGGGTATACCCAAAAAAGACGCCGGTAGGAGTACTCCTACCGGCGTCTGTGCGTAAGGGCTCTTGGGAAGCCCTGTGAGGCAAGTCTGTCTCGCCTCCCGCCCTCCTGAGCGCAGCGAAGTCCCGCTTACGGGATCGCTTCTCCCTTCTCGCCTCCCGACCTCCTGATCGTAGCGAAGTCCCGCTTGCGGGATCGCTTCTCGGCTCTCAATTATCCGTTCGGCCCAGCTTGGGGACCTCGATGCGGCCCGGGCGGCTCGCGGTGAGGTGCAGGCGAACCAGATCGGCGGCCTTCTCGGCGATCATCATGACCGGGGCGGCGGTATTGCCGCGCACGATGTAAGGCATGATGGAGGCGTCGGCGACGCGCAGGCCGTCGATGCCGTGTACCCGCAACTGGTCATCGACCACCGCCCGGTCGTCGCTGCCCATCTTACAGGTCCCGGTGGGATGGTAGAGGGTCTGGGCATTCTGGCGCACGTGACGTTCCAGATCGGCGGGAGCGGTTAGCAGGCGATCCGGGAAATAATGTCCCTTGAAATAAGGCTTCAGGGCCTGGCTCCGGGCGATCTTGAAGCCGGTTTCCATGCCGGCCATGAGGGTCTCGACATCGGCGTCGGCCGTGAGGTACTGATGGTCAATGAGCGGGGCATCGTCCAGGTAAGGGGAGCGTAGCCTCACGCTGCCAACGCTTTCCGGTTGCAGCAGGGTCGGCCCGAGAGAGAAGCCATTCCCGCGCTTGGGGTTGTCAAAGCCGTGGTTGAGGAAGTAGCCTGGGGCAAAGTGATACTGAATGTCCGGCCCGGCCAGGCCGGGGCGGGTATGGATGAAGCCGCCGCCTTCGGCGACGTTGGACGATAGCGGGCCTTCGGCCCAGATCATGTATTGCAGGAAATTGGTCCAGGATTCGGCCTCGTCCAAGGTCTGTTTCTGCTTGTTGTGAAACACCATTGGGACGATCAGGTGATCCTGCAGGTTTTGGCCCACGCCGGGGAGGTCATGTTTGACCGGGATGCCCAGGTCTTGCAGATGCTGGCCCGGGCCGATGCCCGAGCGCATCAGGATTTGCGGGCTGTTATAGGCCCCGGCGGCGAGAATGATCTCGCGGCGGGCGCGCACTTCTTGTATATGCGTGGGGGCCTGATACTCAATGCCCACGGCCCGCTGACCTTCGAGTATGATGCGATGCACGGGGGCATCGGTCATGACCTCCAGGTTCTTGCGGTGACGGATGGGCTTGAGAAAGGCCTCGGCGGCACTCACCCGCCGGCCGTCGCGCTGCGTGACCTGGTATAGCCCAAAGCCTTCCTGTTTTTCGCCGTTGAAGTCCGGATTGGCCTCGAAGCCCTGCTCGGTGGCGGCCTGCACAAAGGCCTGTGTCAGGGGAAAAGGTTCCACCAGATTCTGTACCGGCTGCGGCCCGCCGCTGCCGTGGTAGGGGGTTTCCCCATCCACGTGGTCCTCCGAGCGCTTGAAGTAGGGCAAAACCTCTTCGTAGCCCCAGCCCCGGTTGCCTAGCTCGGCCCAGTAGTCATAGTCCGCGCGGTGGCCCCGGATGTAGATCATGGCATTGATGGCGCTGCAGCCACCGAGGACCCGGCCCCGGGGGAGGTACAACTCCCGATTGCCGGCAAAGGGCTGGGGAGTGCTGTAGTACGCCCAGTCGTAGCGGGTGCGAAAGAGCTTGGAGAAAGCCGCCGGAATCCGAATTTCGGATTTTCGGTCTTTGGGGCCAGCCTCAAGCAGCAGGACCCGCACCTTGGGGTCTTCGCTGAGGCGGTTGGCCAGGATGCAGCCGGCCGAGCCGGCGCCAATGATGATGTAGTCGTACATGTGACCTGTGCGTTGTCGTCAGGTAAGGAAAAGCAGGCAGGGGGAAGTAGCACGAGGCCCTGCAATTAGGTATGCAAGCATACCAATTCCCTAATATACGAAATGGCGGGGAATGCGCCTAGGGTAGATGCGGCTTGCGACCGTTTCCTGCCTCTTTATCCACCTCTCATTCCTCCTTACCCGGTCCACCTGTCAGGAAAAATACGCCCACAGGCCCAGCATCTTGCTGGCCGAGACAATCACGATCAGGATCAGCAGGCGATGGATCCAGACATTGGCGCGGGGGACCTTGGCGGCAAAGCGCACCCCGATCCAGGCCCCGATGGACTGAAAAACCGCCATCAGCAGGCCATAGCCCAGGTGAACCTGCCCATTTTGCCAGAAGACCCAGAGGGCCGGCAGGTTGAAAAACAGCACCGCCAGGAGCTTGATGGCATTGGCTTCGACCAGGCTGTAGCGGGCCATGAGGACCAGAGCTGCCAGCAGGAAGATGCCCACCCCGGCCTGGATGAAGCCCCCATAGACCCCAATCAGGAAGAAGATCCCCAGGGTGAGGGGATGACGATTGTTTTCACCGCCTTGACCAGACTCGCGCAGCCAGCGCTTGGGGCTCACCAGCAGGACCGCCAGCATAAAGACCATCAGCCCCCCGATGGTGTAGTTCATCAGGGTCTCGTCCAGGTCGGCGGCAATGCGGGAGCCTACATAGGCTCCGATGGCCGAACTGAGCAACAGCGGCCACAGATTTTGAATCGGCAGCTTGCCCTGCCGGTAAAAGGACCAACTCCCCACTATGCTCTGAATCAGGACCCCAATGCGGTTGGTGCCATTGGCGACGGTGGGCGGCAGGCCACAAAAGAAGATGAAAATGGGGAGGGTGATGAGCGATCCGCTGCCCGCCAGCGTATTGATGATACCCGTAAAAATGCCGGCCACTACGAAGAGCAGCCAGCCGCCCGGGCCCAGATCGAGCTGAAAGTGATCCATGCGGCAAAGGTAGGAAATGCCAGGATGTACCGTCTTTGAAGGTGAAAAAAAAGGCTGCCCCATCGGGGCAGCCTGAGAGTTGGGGCAGAGGTGGCACTAGAACTCGACCCGCTCAGGCTTGTTGTCGAGGATGGTTTCGATTTGCGCCATCACATCCGGGGTAAGCTTGGGCAGCGCCTCCAGGCTCTTGAGGTTGTCTTCGAGTTGGGAGACCCGCGAAGCCCCTAGGATGACCGTGCTCACATGCGGATTTTTGAGGCACCAGGCCAGGGCCATGTGGGTCATGGTCATGCCGGCCTCCTCAGCCAGGGCCGTCAGGGCCCGGACTTTGTCCAGGCGCCCGTCCTTGAAGATGGCTTCTTTCAGCCAGTCCAAACCTGCGATGTCAAAACGGGAACCTTTGCCTTCGATCTGACCATCGTTGTACTTGCCGGTGAGAATGCCTGAGGCCAGGGGTGACCAGATCGTGGTGCCCATGCCCCGATCGTAGAGGCTCTGGTAGTTGACCTCGACCCAGCGGCGGGTGAACATGTTGTACTGCGGTTGCTCCATGGTAGGCGGAACCAGGTTGTTTTCCCGGGCCACGAGATGCGCCTCCATGATGCGGTCGGCGGGCCACTCGGAGGTGCCCCAGTAGAGGATCTTACCCTGCTGCAGCAGGGTGTTCATGGCAAATACCGTTTCTTCGACCGGCGTGTTGTAGTCGGGGCGGTGGCAGAAGTAAAGGTCGAGGTAGTCGACCTGCAGCCGCCGCAGGGCAGCCTCGCAGGCTTCGATGACATGTTTGCGGCTCAGGCCTTTTTGGTTGGGTTTGTCGCCGCCCCAGAACACCTTGCTCGACACCAGATAGGTGTCGCGCGCCCAGCCCATGTTGGCCAGAATCTTGCCCATGACGATCTCTGACTGCCCGGCGGCATAGCCCTCGGCATTGTCAAAGAAATTGATGCCCTGGTCATAGGCCAGTTTCATGCAGGCCTCGGCGGTGCCGTCTTCGATTTGCTTGCCAAAGGTGAGCCAGGAGCCCAGAGATAGGGCGCTCACCTGTAGGCCAGATTTTCCGAGTCTTCTGTATTCCATATGTTCAGATGGGATTGATTAATCGGTGAACCCGTAAAAAAGGGATTCAGGGCTGAAGATGCAAGGCAGCAACAGGCAGAAAATCGGTCCAGGCCTGCATATGTGCTAGATATTGCCCAGTTTTGCGTTTTCCTTGTATAAGGCCTGCCTATGACCCCCGATGACCTCTATGCGGCCCTGACTGGTCCACAGCCCTTTTTTATCCTGGGACCCTGCGTCATGGAGAGCTATGCCCTACTGGACGAAGTTGCCAGCGAGGTGGCCCGCCTGCGGGACACCTATGGGCTTACGTGTATCTTCAAGTCTTCCTTTGACAAAGCCAACCGCACCTCGGCGCATGCGCGCCGCGGGCCGGGCCTGGACCAGGGTAAGGCCTGGCTGGCGCAGATCCGGGAGACCTATGACCTGCCCGTCACCACCGACGTGCACGAGTCCCATCAGCCGGCGCAGCTCGCCGGCGTGGTGGATGTGATGCAGATCCCGGCCTTTCTCTGCCGGCAGACCGACCTGCTCCTCGCCGCCGCTGCCACTGGCGCGGTAGTCAACATCAAGAAAGCCCAGTTTCTCTCGGGGGCCGATATGTTTTACCCTGCCGAGAAGGTGCGCGAGGCCGGCAATCCGCGCATCCTGCTCACCGAGCGGGGCACCGTGATGGGCTACAACAACCTGGTCGTCGATTTTCGCAACATCCCGGCCATGAAAGCGCACGGCTATCCCGTCGTGATGGACTGCACCCACGCCGTGCAGCGCCCCGGCGGGGGCGGCGGCATGACCACCGGTGACCGTGCCTATGTGCCGGCCATGGCCCGGGCCGCCCAGGCCTTCGGTGCCGATGGCTATTTTATGGAGGTGCATCCCGACCCGGACCGGGCCTGGAGTGATGGCCCCAATATGTTGCCCCTCAAGGATCTTGAGCCGGTGATCCAATCCTTACTCTGACCATGGAAAGAGCCCGTCAAGCCGCTTTGCGCACCATTGAGATCGAAGCCCGGGCCGTGCTGGCACTCCGGGACCGCCTTTCAGCCGATTTTGA
>RFHL01000245.1 GCA_003696875.1 Bacteroidota bacterium
CAAAGAAGGTCGTCAGGCTATCAGGCGAGTCGGCGTAGCCGACGTAGAACGTATCGCTTGCGGCGAGGGCTCCCGTTTCGTAGCTGGTGCCGGTAGCAATCTGGTTCATGCCCATGGCATCGGCATACCACAGATAGTCGGCCAGGCCGCTGGCATTGGTTACCGAGACGGTAGCGGAATCCCCCACACAGAACTCAGCCGAGTCGGCCAGCACTTCTGAAGGAATGAACTCAACTGTCAGGCTCACGCTGTCATTGGCGGTTTCGCTGTCACCTGCCAGGGTTGTAAAGGCTACGAAGTCAAACACGCCGCCGGCGTAGGTATTGACCGGGCCAAACATGAGGGTATCCGCCTGATTGAAGTTCAGCGTATTGCTGGAGGTCAGGTTGAAGGTATCGGCGCCCGCTCCGGAAGTGGCAATCACCGTGGCGTTGAGGCCCGTCTGGGGCAGATAGCCATTGTTGCCAACCACCAGCATTCCCATCGTCATGGAGTCACCGCAAGCACCCGTAGCCAGCCCCATGATAGCCAGCGACTGAGCGTCATTGGCTTCCAGGATGGTCAACTCGATGTCGTCGAAGGTGTAGCCATCGCTCACGCTGGGAGAGGTGGACGGGAAGTTGTCTTCCTGACCGAAACGCAGCTGGGTGCTGGAGGAGTAGCTCTGACCCGCCGTGTCCAGGATAAAGGAGATGTTGATATCGACGATATCTGCATAGTTACCCGGAGCCGCATCCTCGGCATTGAGGTCCACAATTTCGATCCAGGAGTCAATGTCCGAACCACGCACCCAAACCCGGTCATTGGGGTGGGTTTCCTCCCCGTTATTCTGGACCGAGAAGGACAGCAGGATGCTGTCGTTGGTGGTGTAGTTGGTCATATTGAGCGTCAGGAACATATAGTTCACCACATTGCTACCACTCGGGTCGCGGTCGAGGGTGACGGCCCGGTTACCTGTCTTGTAGTAACCCGCACCCGCAGCCGTCCGCAGGCGGCCGGAGATGTCGGCGGATTCAAAGTCGACACGATCTGCCCCATCTACTCCAAAGACGCCACCAAAGTAGGCCGTATCCGGCGTAGACTCAAAGCCCTCGAAGTAGGGCAGGGTGATAGCGGGGTTGGCCAGGTGCTTGATGCTGGTGGCCAGGGTGTCATTGGCCGATACCCCATCAGGTCCATAGGTGCTGTACACCTCCAGGTCGTAGATCCCTGCCGCCGAGAGGTCGGCCGTAGCGGTAAAGGTGTAGGTAAGCGTATCACCCGCGGCCAAGGGGCCGGCGATGGTCTCAGTTACTGGGGTACCGGCATTGATCACATAGCTGAGGTCAAAGTTGGAGGCGGCCAGCAGACCCGCGTTCCGCACCTTCACCGTCACCGCCTGGGTGGCGGTGAGCGCCGAAGAGGTGGCTTCACGACCACCGGCGCCAGGGGCATCGATGGAGACCATCTCCAGATCGTCGTTCTGCTGATCAAAGATCCGGAAATCGTCGATGGCGACATCATGCTGGAAGCCGGTACCCACTTCCTCCGCGCGGAAACGCACCCGTACGGTGGAGCCGATGTAAGGCACCAGGGACTGAGAAATCAGGTTCCAGGCCGCGCCTTGCGACGCCAGCGGCGCGATGATGTCATCGTTCCAGACGCCGTCTACCTCGAGGTCAAGGTGGAGCAACATATCCTGATTCGCATCCTCAATCTGGCTCCAGATCCAGAACTCCATGATGGGATTGGACAAGCCACTCAGGTCAAAGCAAGGCGTGATCAAGTTGATCGGGTTATTGTGGGGCGAAGAGTCATCTACCCACATATACTCACCCGAACCGGTAGTATGGTCTACGGCATCAGGGCCGTAGGTCGTATTGGTAGGATTAGAGTACCGCCAGTCTTCGCCACTGTCGTTGGCATCATTTTCCCAGGTAGTGGGGAAGCCATTTTCAAATGTCTCCAGGTAGGGGACACTCTCCGAAGCACCCGGCGTCACCGCCACGACCGTCGTGTCATTGGTGGTGTTGCCATCGCCGTTGAGGTCAGTGAAGAGGGTAAAGGTATAGGTACCCGTGGCGCTCAGGTCGGCGGCCGTGGTCACCGTCACATCCAGAGTATCGCCGGGGTTGAGGGTGCCGGTGTTGACCGTCGTAGCGAAGTTCTGGGCGATGGGACCCGTAATGTCAGCGGTCACCTGTACGGGGTCTGTGGTAAAATCAATCGCCGACGTACCAAAGTTACGCACCTGCACAATCACGGTTTCGGCCGCTCCCGTACAACCAGGAGAAGCGATCGGGGACAACAAGCCTACCGTGCCCGCATCGGCCGGCAGGGGCTGGAAGATCTCCACATCGTCGATCGCCATATCACTCTCGAAACCGGGACCCCGCACACCGCGGAAGACAATCTGAACGGTTTCACCGGCATAGGCCGTCAGGTCCACGATGGCTTGCAGCCAGGGATCGTTCTCCGAGGTCTGTTGCTCCCCACTTAAGGAAAACACCACGGTGGAATCTACACCAGGACGGAATACCCATGCCTCCAGCGTACCCATGTCTCCGCCAAACATATGGTACCAGAAGCTCAGTTGAGGCGTGGTGGAACCAGAAAGGTCGATACAGGGCGAAAAGAGGAAGTACTCATCCCCCAAAGACCCAGAAGAGGTCTCGGTAAACATGTATACCTGACCACCGGTGGTGTGGTCATCCAGAGGGCCGGTACCACTGGAGTTGGTAGTACCATCCTGTTCCACATGCCAGCCAAAGCTGCTGGTCGAGTTCAGAGTGGTCCAGCCGTTGGCGGTAGTGCCAGGATTACCGACCGTAAAGGTCTCAAAATCCTCCAGATAGGGCAGGGCAAAGGTCTGTCCGGTTTCTGCCGTAGTCGCGGCCGTATCGTTGAGGGCGTTGCCGTCGCCGGCCACGGTGGTGTAGGCCGTCAAGGAATTAACCCCCAGTTGCGAAAGGTCTACCGAGGTAGATACGTCCACCATCATAGTGGCCCCGGGAGTCAGCGTGCCGCTGGTCAGCGTGGTGTTGTAGGTGCCCGTATTGGCGCCGGTGACACTCAGGTCAATGGTGGTGTTGTCTACGGAGAAATCAATGGTCGCAGTACCGTAGTTCTGGATTTCTACCGTCACCGTTTCAGTGGCGCCAAAGCAGCTCGTCCCGGTGGGACTGACGATGCTCGCTACCCCCATATCCACAGGTGACAGGTTCTTGATGTTGATGTTGTCGAGGAAGATATCGTTGTCTTCCGGGTCATCAATGGCCCCTTCCGTAGCATAGAAGGCGACAATCACATCCTGACCAACGTAGCTTGCGAGACTAAACTGATCTGTTTGGCCAGCGGGATTGACATTGCTCGTGGCATCGTACACTACGACCGGGGTAAAGGTCACGCCACAGTCGGTGGAGATCATCAGCGCCACGGAGTCATCAGAGCCCAGGTTCACCGCATTGGTGCCATTCCAGTTCGTAATGGCGATATCCCACTCGACGACGCTGTTGGCGGTAGGTGAGATCTTGGGGCCGACGATCCAGCCAAAGTCTCCGGTGTTGTAGAGGTTGATCTTGGCCGAAATACCATTCGGACCGCCAGAAACATTGCCAAAGTCGTCGCTGGTCCAGCCCGAAGTGGTACCCGAGGGCGCCCCTTGGCCTGAGCCTTCGCTCCAGTCCGGGAACAGGGCCGTCAGGTTACTGCCGGTAAAGCCGGTAAAGTCTACCACCGGCAGCGGCGGCGCTTGCGCCGCGATGGTGGTGAAAACGGCACTCAGGGTGTCATTGGTATTGTCGCCATCGCCAATCACCGATGCCACTACGGTAATCGTATGCGGGCCGGGAGTCGAAAGATCGGCCGTGGCGGTGAAGGTGTAGGTAACCGTATCGCCCAGGTTCAAGACGCCAGGGATGATCTCCGGCGTTACCGGGGTGCCATTATCTACCACAAAAGTCGCCGCGATCCCGGAGGTTGCCGAGGTGCCCAAGCTGCGCACCTGAATGGTCACCGGCTCAGCCGCTCCACCGCAGCCTGCATCCACAAGGGCCGAAGAGGAGACGCTGATAGGCGTCACATCCAGCGCTGCTCCCGAGAGAGGGCTGAAGATGTAGTAATCGTTATCCAACAGGTTGCTCCCGTTGCCGGCCTGCGCCGTCTGGTCATTACCAATCTGTACCGCTGTCGAGCCATCCAACTGTAGGCCAACCGTAGCTGTCAGCAGCGGACTGGAGGAGGAGTACTGATCTACCACATAGACACTGTTCGTCCCTTCCTCCAATACGATCGCAATGTACGCGAAGGAGACATTCGGGTTCCCAATCTCGAAGGAGTACCACTTGATCCAGAACTGCCGGTTAGGCGCGGTTCCGAAGGTATTGATACGTACCTCATCATTACCTCCAGTAGGGGCACTTGAGGTAAACTCATCCCAGAAACCTGCAATACTCAGGTTCGGAAAGTTGGGGGAGGGCAGGTTCTCATTGGCCCCGGGAAGGATCGTCGTCGCGGTGTCAAAGGTCACCACGCCGTTTAGGCTGGCCTTGAAGTGGGTGACTGGCTGGCCAAAGAAATCGAAGGCAAAGGGAATGGCCGTAGCCGCGGACCACTGATTGGCCGACTGCGAAGCCGGCAGAAGAGTCGTCCAGGTCCCTTGACCAGGCGCATCAGATTCTGTGTTGATGCCGCCAGGGTTACCTGCATTCTGAACGTAGCCCGTCAGATAGGACTGCGCCCAGCTTGCGGGTAGCCAGAGCAGAAACAAACACAAGAAGGAGGAAAATTTCTTCATCGTGTTTCGAAATTAGGGGTGAAGTTAGGGAAGGATGAATGGATAAAAATTTTGTTGAATCTACTGATTCCGCTGCATACTCCAAAATAAGGACCGGCATTAGGTGCAATATTTCCAAGCTCGACTAATTCCCAAAATCGAAACAGTACTCCGTTTTTTAGGAAACGGCTCGTACAAACCAACCTCACTCAAGAGCGGAAATCTGGTAAAAAAACACCTTCCCCTTGCCTGCTTGCTTATCCAATCGCTTCCATCCGATACTCAAGCACCTTCTGTTGTGGGTCAAAAGGGGCCAGATCCTGTAGCCCCAGCGATAGTACGGCCAGATGCATCCGCTCGGCTTCGCTCATGGATGCTGTCTCCCCCTGTTGGCTCAGGAAAAACTGTCCCGCCTCTAACAGGCTCTGCCGGGGAATTAACCCCACCAGTTCCGAGCCGGTCACCCGCAGGCCTCGCCGCCGGGCCGAGGCCCGCACCGCTTCAAACGCCACGTGCAAGGGTGTCTTTTCCAGATCCGTCAGATTCATGGAAACCTGGGCCCGCCCAAACTCGGGGATATACCAACCGATGGCCTTCACGCCGGGGCAAGCCCCGGGGATGCGTACAGCTTTTCCCGCCGCGTCCCGCACAGTCTGCCCGTTTTCCCTCTTCACCCGGCCTCGCTCCCGCACGTCGCAAGCGACGGCATGGGCCAGGGCCACCGAGCGGGTGTTCAGGTTCACATTGTAAGCCACCAGAAAGGGA
>RFHL01000246.1 GCA_003696875.1 Bacteroidota bacterium
GACAAATACGTAGTCATCGGTCCCGTCAAAATCCAGCGCCATGCGCGGCCCGGCGTGGGCGCCGGAGGTTTTCCAGGTGGGGCCATTTACGAGGGTGCCGGTATGAGAGTTTTGGCTGTTATCCGTAAGCGAGGTGCCGCTGCCATCATACATAGCGTAGTAGGCGACGAGGTTGGCTTCACTACCCGTGAGTTCCTTGTGCATATGGGCCTGGATTTCGGCCTGGGTGCGGATGTCAGACCAGATACGGACCTCGTCGATTTTACCTTCAAAGTAGCGACCGGCGTTGACCATGTCATAACCGATGGTGAGGGGATTGGTGGAATGGGTGAGCGTCCCGGCGATAGAGGTCGCGCCGATATAGACCCCGTTCACATAGAGCTTGATGTCGGTCCCATCATAGCTCCCGGCGGCATGGTACCAGCGGTGGGTGGCAGGGACCACGTAGGCCGGAGAGGTATACCAGGCCCCGGCGGTGCGTACGTGGAAGCGCAGCTCACTGGTGCTTTGGTTGATTTCCAGCGCGTAGCCCTCCGTCGCACCTACTTTCTTGACGATGGGGGGGATGGTCTGTCCGGCCACATCGGTGGGATAGAACCAGGCCTCGACCGTGATCTGGGAGGGATTTAGCGCTGCATCGTGGGCCACGGTGACATAGTCATCCACGCCATCGAAGTCCAGGGCGTAGCCGCCATGCGGCTCATGTGGGTACTCCTGACTTTCATATGCACCAATGTCTACATTCCCGATGCGGCTCTTCCCACGCTGATCCGTACTAGGAATGGCAACCGTGGTTTGGTTATTATTATCCGAATGCGTAGCCCCGTCCCCGGCATTAATCGCTACACTTCCGGCGATAAGGGCGATGGTTTGGGTATTGTTATCGGTATTGTTGTTGGTTGCCAGGGCTGGAGTTGCTGATATACCCGAACCAAAGAGATCGGCCTGATCACCGGTGATGGTAGAGGCATCCCAGGAGAAGCTACCAGAGTATGTGGTAGGAACCTCAATAATGTTGTAGCCATTATCCGTGATGTAGCTGGTACTGCCTTGATAAAAATGCAGGTCATCCGGACTATTGTTTGCAATCAGGTTGTTTTTCAGCACCAACTCATATCCATTTGCCAGAGCGCCATAACAGACCCCCCCACCAGCGGTTCCTCCGGTGACACTGTTGCCAACGATGGTATTGTTCGTCAAAACCAAATCGTCAGAATAATATAGGTTCATAGCCCCCCCCGGAGCTGCTTGTTGTATTGCCCACAAACGTACAGTTGGTCATGACTAAGTCACAAAACCGGAACATTGCCAATCCACCTGCCGGACGGGTATATCCGCCGCCTGTTAGGGGCGATGCTGTATAGGCTAGGTTGCTGTCAAAGGTGGAATTGGTAATGGTAAGATCCGCACTTTGGCCGGTAGCAACCCCTCCTGCACCATAATATTGGTTGTTGCGACGCTCATTTCTTGCCACTACGCACTTATCCATAACCAAGGTTCCGCCTTGCATTCCGATTCCCCCCGCCATCCCAAGGGATCCTTGGGAGGAAGCATGAACATTGTCTACAATGCTACAATTGTTAATTGTCAAGGTGCCAGATCCCGCATGGGTGATTCCTGCGCCATAGTAGGAGGAATTCGTCGTTTGAAGATAACCGTATCGAATCGTCAGATTCTCAAGGGTTAAGGTTGAGCCCGAAAAGTAAAAAACCATCCTTTCAATCGACGTACCTTTTGAAGACTGGGCCTGAATAAAGGTCTGATCCATACCCTGTCCCTGGATGGTCAGGTTCTTGGCAATGGTATAGCCGGTAGGGGAAGCGATGTTGGTTGATTGAACACTCCAGTCAAAGGTGCCCGTCAGGTCCAGGATGTCTCCATTGACGGCCATGGTATAGCCTTTATCGAAGGTCTGATAAGGATTCCCTGAGGAGCCATCTCCCGTAGCATCATCCCCCGTATTAGCGTTGATGTAAATGGTTGCTGCCATCATCGGTAGTGGCATCAAGAGCAGAGCAAGCCAGGTCAAGCATACAATTTTTTTCATTTTTCCAATGGATGATAGGTAATCAGGGTCTCAAAAAGGAAGAAGCTTATTAGTCTTCTTGGTTGCTTGATAAAATTCTCGTTTCACGCGCACTATTTCTATCCTAATTCATTCTATATATTGCACTTATATGCTTATGTAATTTTTTTGATAAAAAAGAAGGAGCTGATTTCAGACTCAGGATTTTTCCCTCCCCCGCTATGGCTCTGAAGGGGGATTTAGGCTTGAGGCTTTGTTTCCATGTGCGGACGACTAGCGCATCTATCCCGGGTTAGGTTTTGCCTCAAATCCTAGAATAGCGATCCGGATAGCTGCGTTTTTGGGGGGGCGCACAACATAAAGATCGCGCTGTTTGTGGCCGGCAGGGAGATTTCGCTTGACAGGGAGTGGGGCTGGGGCTTTTCTCAATCTGTAGTCCCCGCCGCGGAATCCGGGGCGAGCTTATCCGCTATGAGGGAGTCCTCATATCAGGTGGCAAATCCGTGAAAAAGGCTGTGAACCTTCCCGCGGCATGCAGCCGCGGGGCACGTTTTTTTCTGTAGCGATGCGCTGTCATCCGCATCGGGGCAAGGCTTACGCCTTGCCCCGAAAATCAGAAATCTGTTCCTCCGTGAGAACCGGATTGGCGCCGGCCCGGCTGGCCACCAGCGCTCCGAGGGCGCAGCCGTAGTCGAGCGCGGCGACGGGCGCCGCTCCTTGCAGGTACTGGTGCAGAAAGCCCGCCAGGAAGGCGTCGCCGCTGCCGATGGTATCGGCCACCGTGACCCTGTAGCCGGGAAAGTCATACCAGCCCTCGGCATCACAAAAGAGGGCCCCTTGCGCCCCGCGCGTCACGATGAGGCCGCGGAGGTCCATCTCCCGGCGCAGACCCTGGGCCTGCGTGACGAGGTCGCCCGCCAGCCCCAGCCAGCCGGCGATTTCGGCCAGCTCGTGGTGGTTGGTCTTCACGAGGTCGGCGGCCCGCAGCAAGGGCAGGACACTATCCTGCCCGTAGTGCGGTGGCCGGAAGTTGACGTCGAAGACCTTGCCCCGGGCCAGGGGCAGCAACTGCTGCAGGGTCGCCCGCGTACCCGCCGACCGGGCCGCGAGGCTGCCAAAAACGAGCCAGTCGGCCTCACGGACGAGGGTCTGGGCGGTGTGATCGGCCTCGATATGGTCCCAGGCCACCGGCTGGTGAATCTCGTAGCTGATCTCGGAGACGTCTTCGTCGTTGACGGTGACGGTGCCGGTCGGCTGCTGGGGATCGGTCTGCAGGCCGTCGAGGGGCAGGCCCCGCTCACTGAGGTAGGCGCGCAGGCGCGCGCCGTAATCGTCCTGCCCCACCCGGCTCAGGATGTGGACCGGTGTCCCCCGCTGGTGCAGGTGCAGGGCGACATTCATCGGGGCCCCGCCGGGCACCGGCCCGGTCGGGAGGATGTCCCAGAGGGTTTCACCAAAACAGAGGACGGAGGGCATGGGTTTTTCGTTATGCGTGGAGGGTTTTGCGTTGTGGGTTATGCGTAGCGTTCCAGGTTTTTGGGTCTGACTTCTCTCCTCTGACAGCATCGCGATCCGACTACTCCTTAGGCCTTGCGCCCGCTGGTCATGGCAATGCCGATTTCCTCCAGGGTGCGGCCGCGGGTCTCGGGCATGAAGAAGAAGACATAGCCCAGCTGTAGCACCATCATGAGGGTGAAGAAGAGAAAGATCGGCCCGCCCCCGAACTTGCCCAGCGCCACGGGGAAAAGGTTGGTGATGAGGGCGGCGAGCAGCCAGTGGGTGAAGGAGCCCAGCGATTGACCATAGCCACGAACCTCATTGGGGAAGATCTCGGAAATAAAGACCCAGATGACGGCCCCCTGGGAGAGGGCAAAGAAGCTGATGTAGGCGCAAAGGTAATAGAGCACATTGCCAAAGGCGCCTTGTAGCTCGGCGAGCTCGCCGGCGCCGAGACCGGCCAGATAGGCGTCGAGGTCAGGAATGGTGCTCAGGTCGATGGGGGCCTGGAAAAAAGCCAGGGTCACCAGGCCAAGGGCCAGGATGAGACCGGCGCTCCCGAGA
>RFHL01000247.1 GCA_003696875.1 Bacteroidota bacterium
CTTCCAGCCCATTTGCCGCAAGGCCTGGGCAGCAGGCATTTTCTCCCCCTTCAGGCGCACCTCGCCCTCGCCCAGCAAGGGCAGCGACAGATGGGCGAGCGGCGCCAGGTCCCCACTCGCGCCCAGTGAGCCCTGCGTGTATACCACCGGCAACACATCGTGGTTAAAAAAGTCGAGCAGACGCTCGACGGTGGCGAGCTGCACCCCCGAATGTCCCAGAGCCAGGGACTTGATCTTCAGCAGCAACATCAGGCGGACCAGGTCCGCCGGGACCTCGTCTCCCAGCCCGCAGGCATGCGAGCGGATGAGATTCAGCTGGAGCTGCCGCAGATCCTCCGGGGCGATCTGTCGATCGCAGAGGTAGCCAAAACCGGTATTGATGCCGTAGAGCACCTCCCCCCCGCGCGCCAGGCGCGCATCGAGATAGGCCCGGCCCGCTTCTATGTGGGCCCGGGAGGCCTCGCTCAAACTCAGGGCCGGGGCCTGCGGCCCCAGCAGCTGCTGGATGCGGTCCAGCGTCAGTTCTTTGATATCCAGTCGTTGCATGTGCGGCTCCTGTTTCATATGCCTCTCACAAGGCAGGCCTTGTGTCGATCCCCAAAGCGATTTTCCTGGCCCCTGGGATCCAGGCATTTTACAAAATTAGGAAAATGTTGAGAAGAAGCCGCAGGCAAAATCATCGGGAACCGGAGCGCATACCTGCGCTCCAGATGCAATAACCATCCTAAAACTGCCAGCGCAGCTGCACCTTGAACTCGGTGCGTCGCGTGTCGTCGATGGCCTCCAGACCCGAACCGATCTGGTCCACATCAAACCGGCGGGTGCGCGCCACCCGAAACCATATATCGACATCCCGCAGCGGCGAGGCCTGTACGATCAGGTAGCTGCGCGTACCCCGGCCCTGATAGGCCGGGATCGAGAAGAAGCCCAGAATGTCATTTTCGTAGGCATAGATCCGGGCATCAAAATCCGAGATATCAAACACGGCCAGTCGGCCGGTGAGGCGCAGCCGGTAGGACAAGCGGTATTGCAGGTCCTGATAGAGCAACAGACCCCGCTCGCGGGCCGCCTCCCCTTGCTGAAACCAACTGAATTCCAGCCGGGTGCGATAGGTCAGGTCCCGGTGGACCCGGGTCGAAAACTGAAAGCGCAGCTGATCGCGGCGGGTCGCCTCCAGATAGCGCACCTGCTGCCCCGGAGCATAGGTCTCAGCATTCCGGCTGCGGTGGTCAGTCCGCACCCGCGCATACACCTCCGTCCCCCGCCGGGGCTTGAAGGTGAGCTGCCCCAGGGCCTCCCAGCCGGCCGAAGGATAGGCGGCCCGGAAGGTATTCCACGGGAAGTAGTACTGATCCACATAGCCCTGTACCTGCCAGCGGGGGGCAGGTGTCAGCTTTAGCCCCAGATAGAGGCCCGTCTCGCCTTGTGGGGCCACCGGCCGCTCGGCAAAGGCATACGCCTTGGGGCTGTGAAAGTCCTTTTCAAAGTGCCGGAACACCACCGAGACGTCGGCCCGGGGAGACAAGCTCCCCATCAGGCCCAGCACCGCCCCGAGCCCACCGGAGCGGCTGTGCGCCAGTTCGCCAAACAGATTGAGGTTGCGCACCACCCAGTCAACATCCATCCCGGTGACGAAGTTGCGGTCACCACGGAAGTCAAAGCGGTTGTAATCATTGAGCGCAGGGCCCAGCTCGGCGTTGAAGCGCTGGAGGTAGTGCGTCACCCCCACCTGCAGCGTGCCGCTGCGGTAGGCCAGGCGGCCGCCCAGGGCGGTCTCGCGGACGGCCCGGCGGTTGCTGCGCTCGGTGGGGGTGCGATGCAGCCCCCCCAGTTGCAGGTTGCCGGCCTCCAGGGCCTCCTGGGTCAGGGTATCCCGGCGCTGCACCGAGGCATCGACCCACTGCCGGGCATAGAAGCCCGTGAGTTCGTAGCGCGGAGAGAGGGCCACCGTCGCGGCGGCGCCGCGCA